>JAICGL010000162.1 GCA_025923175.1 Acidimicrobiia bacterium | reverse complement strand
GGTCCTGTGGGAGTCGCTCGTCGACGCAATCCTGGACACCAAGCGACTGGTAGTCGACCTGCGAGAGACTGAATTCATCGACTCGACCGGGTTGGGGGTGCTGGTCCGGGCCCTCAAGCGAATGCGCCACGGTGGAGGCGACCTCGTGCTGCGGGCGCCGAGGCCCAACGCTCGCAAGGTCCTGAGCATCACCTGCCTCGACCGGGTCATGACGATCGAGGACTGAACCTCCGTAGCGCTTCGACCGGAGCTTCGCGATCAGCCGGCGGGTTCGCGGTCGCGGTCCGGAGGGTTCTGGATCACTGACACGTTGCCCTCGCTGGAGCGGACGTTGATCCGGCGGCGCGAGCTGGGGTCGTCGACTGGCACAGTCCGGCTGCCATTCTCTGCCTTGGCCTCGATGCGGTAGGTCTCGTGGCCGTCAGGCAGCTCGATGCCCACGTTGCCGTCACTCCGCCCGACCACGAGTGACGGCGGAGCCCGAAACGTCAGCGACACCTCGCCCGTGCTGCTCGTGGCGACGACCTGTTCGCTTCTGATGTTCTGGGCCTTCACCATGCCGGTCTTCGTCCGGATCGTCAGCAGCTTTCCGCTCGGCGCGTCAACCCGCACCGAGCCTGTTTCGGTGACGAGCTTGACGGTGTTACTCATCCCCGAGACGTTGATCGAGCCGGACTGGGTGATCACGTCGACGTCGACGTCGCGAGGAACCTGAAGGAGCCAGCGCACCTCGCAGTCGAAGGCGGCGTTGCACGGGCGGTCGGCGACCCGGAAGACGTCGCCGTCGATGCGCTCCGAGACGAACGGGCGCCGCAGCCCGTAGGTCAGCCGCCGGGCGACGCCGAGCTGGCCGGCTTTGCCCGGCACGATGTGGACGTCGCCGATGACGGCGTCGATCGACACCGTCTTGCCGGAGAAGGCGTAGATGTGCTCCTCCCGCACGGTCTGGCGGGCCATGGCGTTGACGGCCACGAGGCCGGCCACGCCGACCAGGAGCGCCGTCATCACCAATCCGCCGGCCACCAGACCGCGCCGAGTCGACAGCATCAACCCTCCAGGTACCGCAGCACGGCCAGGACCCGCCGGTGACCGGCGTCGGTCGGTGCCAGCCCGAGCTTGGAGAAGATGGAGCTGGTGTGCTTCTCGACGGCCCCTTCGCTCACCACCAGCGTGGCGGCGATCGCCGTGTTGGACCGGCCCTCCGCCATCAGCTGGAGCACCTCCCGCTCCCGGGGCGTGAGTGCGGCGAGCGGGCTGGCCCGCCGGGTGCGGGCCAGGAGTTGGGCCACCACGTCGGGGTCGAGGGCGGTGCCGCCGTTGGCCACCCGTTCCACGGCGTCGACGAACTCGCCGACTTCCGCTACCCGGTCCTTCAGCAGGTAGCCCAGCCCCCGGGTGTCGCCCACCAGCAACTCGGTGGCGTAGCGCTCCTCGACGTACTGCGACAGGACCAGGATGGCCAGTTGCGGATAGCGGGCCCGGAGCTCCACCGCGGCCTTGAGGCCCTCGTCCTGATGGTTCGGCGGCATCCGCACGTCGGTGACGACGATGTCAGGCTTCTCGTCCTCCACCGCATCCATGAGGGCGGTGGCATCGCCGACGGCGGCGACGACGTCGTGGCCGGCGTCGGCAAGCAGTCGGATGAGCCCGGCCCGCAGCAGGACGGCGTCTTCGGCGATCACGATGCGCACGGCAGCTCCACGGTGAGGATGGTCGGCCCGCCAACGGGGCTCGACAGGCGGACGGTCCCATCGACGGCGGTCACCCGGTCGACCAGCCCTGCGAGGCCGGTACCCCGGGCGGCGTCGGCACCACCGATGCCGTCGTCGGTCACTTCGACTTTGAGGTGCCCGTTCTGGCGGGCGACGGTCACGGCGGCCCGGGAGGCGCCGGCGTGCTTGGCGATGTTGGTCAGGGCCTCGGCGACGACGAAGTAGGCGGTCGTCTCGATGGCCGCCGGCGGGCGCTCGGGCACCCACACCTCGACCGCCACCGGCACCGGCGCCCGGCCGGCCAGCGACGACAGTGCGGCGTCGAGGCCCCGGTCGGACAACACGGCCGGGTGGATACCCCGGGCCAGGTTGCGCAGCTCGACCATGGCCTGCTTGGCGTCGGCGTGGGCGTCGTCGAGCAGCGCCCGGGCGGCCGTCGGGTCCTTGTCGAACTTGTCCTTCGCCATTCCCAGGTTCATGGCCAGGGCCACCAGCCGCTGCTGGGCGCCGTCGTGGAGATCACGTTCGATGCGGCGCCGCTCGGCCTCGATCACCTCGACCAGCTGCTCGCGGCGGGCCCGCAGCTCGTCGACCCGGTGGTGGAGGGCAGTTCGCTCGCTCGGCCCGAGTAGCCCTGCCGCGAGGCGGCTTTCGACGCCGGCCACCGCCCGGGCGATCCAGGGCGCGGCGAGCGCCAGCCCGATCCCGGCCGCGCCCATCAGCACCGTTTCGGGCACCGTGTCGACGACCATGGTCAGCACGTGGGCACCGGTGTTGCCAAGCATCGGGTTGTAGAGCGGCAGCAGCACGAGGACAGCGGCGCCGGTCCACGCGGCCACGACGACGATGCAGCCCGCCAGGCCCAGCGGGGCCAGCAATGTCAGGTAGGCGATCTCCCGCCATGTCTGGAGGTCGGTCGCCATGGCCACGACCCGTTGCCACCACTTCCCCTCGGGGGCCGGTCGAGGCTCTGCGAGCGTGAGAAGGAGGAAGGCGTCGAAGCGCACCCGCCGCAAGACGTTCAGGCCGAGCCAGGCCCCGGTCACCACCAACCAGCCCGGCAGACCGGTCGGCAGGAGCGCCACCGGGTAGGCGATGACCCGCCACGACTCGAGGAAGCCCACCCACCACTCGCCCTCGACAGGCTCGTGGGGATCGGCGATCGTCAGCCCGAGGACGACCTCGGCCCGGGTGCGCTCGAGGCGGCCGAGCCGGCGGGCCAGCAGCAGCGTCCCGCCGAGCAGCAGGAGGGCACCGACGACGGTGAAGCTGAGGGCCAGGGAGAGGAGCAGGAGGGCGACGAGGACCGCGCCGAATACCCCCACGACCGTCCCCAGCACGGCGTAACTCGTCGCCAGCCAGGTGCGGCGGTCGAAGGGTGCGGTGAGCACACCTCGAAACGCGGCAAAAGGAACGTCCAACACGCAAAAGGACTATTCGCCACGAACGGGTCGAATCCCTCCCACGCCGGCCCGGACGGGAACCGGGCCATCGTCACCGGGTCCGGTCCGGCTCCCGGGGCAGGGCGTCCCGAAAGGACTCCGGGTTGCGGTGAACGCGGGCGACCTGATGGGTGCCTGAGCTGTGGTGGGCGTAGGAGACCGCCACGTGAACGGTTTGGGACTCGGCGAGTATGTCCACCGCCCGGAGGACGTGGCGGTGGGAGGCGAACCACCTGGTCCAGGCGGACGATACGGGGCCGGTGGCGCCTCGGGCGGCGCGTAGGTCGAGGAAGAGCCGCCACTCCGGTGCGCTCCCGACACACCGGTGAATCTCGTCGAACGGTGTTCCGCCGAACTCGCCGCGGTCGTAGCCCTCGATGGTTACGAGGACCCGGCCGGCGGACAGGCGCTGGATGTCGAGCCGAGCCGACGTTGCCTCGAGGGTGACGACGCCGGACGCGGCTTCCTTGCGCCGGGCGGGAGCCAGGACTGCGGGCAGCGGGCTGTCGAGTCCGGCGAAGTCGGCGGCGGCCTGGCGTATGGCCTCTTCGAAGGGCCGGCGGTCCGGGTGTGTCCGCAGCCGGCCGGACTGGCGGGCGAGGTGGGCGGCGACGGCGACGTTGAGGCCGGTCATCTCCTCGCCGTGAAGGATGCCCAGCGATCCCACCGAAGCGGGAAGTTGCTGCAACCATGCCGTCCATCGGCTCACAACCGCCCGCTCGACGAACTCCATGCCGGAAGTATCGATGAACAGCTCGAGGGGCCCGAAGCGGGCGCCTTCGGCTTCGATCTCCTCAAAGGGGACGTCGCCGAACTGGCCGCGGTCCCAACCCGTTCCAGTCACGACGAGCACACCAGGCCGCGGCCGCCGGAAAACGAATGCGGCCTCGGCGATGGACAGGCGGGTCGACCCATCCTCGAAGAGCTCGCAGTTCATGGCCTTCAGTATGTCTTCCGGAGCCGTCCTCGGTGGGGCCGTGGCGCATCATCAACAATGCGGCACTGGGGGGATAGCCACGAACCGCTCAATTCGCTCGCGTGCCGCCACTGACGCGTCCCGACTTTGTTGCGGCGCGGCGTGCACCCTCAGCGGCTGCGAGCCGTCCGGGATTGAGTGCGAGGGAAGCTTCGAAGGCGGCAAGGGCCTCGGCCGGCCGGTCGGCATCCAGAAGGGCTTGGCCGAGCAGTTCCCTCACTGGCAGAACGGATCCCGGGCTCACGGGGTGTTTCCCGAGGGCGTCTTCGAGGCCGGCGGCCTCCCGCAGGCGACGGAGTCCTTCGTCGCTCCGACCCTCGTTGACCGCCAGCCATCCGGAGGCGGCCTGCATCTGCACGTTGATGTGCTTGCGGAAGTACTCGAAGCGCGGGTTGGTGACGGCGTCCCGGAGTTGGCCCAGCCGATCGATGGATTGGCGGGCGCCGGCAATGTCCGTGACTCGGGCTCTCCCGATGGCCCGCGCGAATTCGAGGTGGGCTTCGGCGAAGGCGAACTGCCCCCAGAAGGGCCGTGGCGGGATCGGCAGCGCGGCGGCCTTCTCCCAAGCCTGGCGCTCGAGGACGAGACGGGCCGGGATCGCGCCCATGGCGTAGGCGACGACGAAGTCGAACTCGGGGTGGGTCTTCGTCATCGCTGCGACCTGATTCCCGACGGCTTCGGCTTCGGCGAATCGCCCTGTCTGCAGGTAGCCGTAGACGAGGTAGTCGAGTGCGTGAAGCTCCTCGAACGAAGCCGCCCCGGGGTGGTATTTGGCGGCGTACGCCCGGGCCGCCTCCGCCGAGGCCAGGTTCGCCTTGATCGAGTCGTCCCACAGGCCGCGGCGGACGAAGGTGTGCGACGGCATGTGCAGCGCGTGGGGAACCTGAGGGGCGATCCCTGCGTAGGCCTTGGCCGCCGGCAGGCCCTGTTCGGCCAGGCCGGGAGAGTCGAAGGCGTGGATCAGGTAGTGGGCGATGCCCGGGTGTTCGCGGTTCACCTGCCAGACCTGGTCCAGGACCTTGGCGGCTTCGCGCTGGTTCTGGTAGGTGGGATCGGCGGGTGTCGCAGAACCGAGGAGCGCCAGCCCGTAGAAGGCGGCGACCTCCTGCTCCTTCGGGTAGCGCCCGTGCAGCTCCCGCATCGCCTCGGTGTACCGGCGGGCCCGCTCGGGATGTGCCGCCGGGCAGCCGTCGGCGCCGGAAGTGCAGAAGAAGCTCGCGAGCGCGGCGATGAAGTCGCCTTCGAGCGGTGTCTGTGCGCCGACCCGTTTCGCCTGCTCGATGGCGGCCACTCCGGCCCGGAACTCGTCCTCGGTGGGCGGGGTCCAGACCGGGTGGTACCAGGTCATGGCGACGCCCCAGGAGGCGATGCCGCAGCGGGCGTCCCGCTCCACCACGGAGGTGAACCCGCGGCGGGCCTCTTCGTAGAAGAACGAGTGGAGCAGAGCAACCGCCCGCTTGAATTCGGGCTGGACGTCCGGATCGCACGACGTCGGGAACTCGACCGCCCCGACCTTGCTCAGGTCACCGAGCGGCGTATGGCCCTCATGGGCGGCACTCTCCGCCGCACTCTGCTGAGCACTCAACGTGTGATCGTCGATTTCGTCGCCACCCCCGCCACAGGCGGCCAGCCCGAAGCTCAGCGTGACGACCAGGACCCCGACAGCCCGGCGGCGCAGATCCCCCATGGTGCCTCCCCCGTCGGGAAGCACTGTACGACCGCGGACGGACCGCCGTCAGGTGTTACTCCGAGGGTTCGCTCCCGACGATCGAGATGAAGCTCACGCATTCGCCGGGGGCGCCGCCGAGGTTGTGGGTCAGGGCCAGCTTTCTGCCACCATCCATGACGGACTTGATGGCCCGTTCCGGCGGGGCTTCCTGGCGGAGCTGCAGCCATGCCTCGAACAGCATCCGCAGGCCGGAGGCGCCGATCGGGTGGCCGAAGCTCTTGAGGCCGCCATCGGGGTTGACGGCCAGCTCGCCGTCGAGGTCGTAGGTGCCGGCCAGGACCTCCTTCCAGCCGAAGCCCCGCTCGGCGAAGCCGAGGTCCTCCATCAGCACCAGCTCCGTCGGCGTGAAGCAGTCGTGGACTTCGGCCATGGCCAGCTCGGCCCGGGGGTTGGTGATCCCTGCCTGGGCGTAGGCATCCTCCGCCGAGCGGACCACCTCGGTGAAGGTGGTGTAGTCGTACTCAGGGCTCATCGGACCTTCGGCCGGACCGGCGGCGAAGGCCAGGCCCTTCACGTAGATGGGCTTGTCGGTGTAGCGATGGGCGTCCTCCGCCCGGACGATGATGGCCGCCGCCGCGCCGTCCGACACGCCGGAGCAGTCGAAGATGCCGAGGGGCCCGGCCACCAGTGGCGAAGCGCAGATGGCCTCCTTCGACACCTCCTTGCGGAACTGGGCCCGCGGGTTCCGGGCGCCGTTGTAGTGGTTCTTCCAGGCGATGCGGGCCATGACGTCCTTCAACTCCGCGTCGTCGACCCCGTACTTCTTGGCGTAGGCCGGAGCGAGCAGGGAGAACATGGCCGGGGCGGTCATCGCCGCAGTGGTGCCGTCGCCGCCGTCCATGTTGACGACGAGGCCGGAGTAGCCGGAGTCCTTCAGCTTCTCGACGCCGGTGGCCATCACCATGTCGTAAGCGCCTGATGCAACGGCGTAGCAGGCGTTGCGGAACGACTCGGAGCCGGTGGCACAGAAGTTCTCCACCCGGGTGACCGGCTTGTAGTCGAGCTTCAGCGGTCGCGACAGCGTGAGACCCGACATGCCCGAGGCCATCGTGCCCAGCCAGAAGGCGTCGACATCGGCGAGAGGAATGCCCGACGAAGTCGACGCCTCCTTCACCGCTTCGACAAGGAGGTCGTCGACGCCCTTGTCCCAGTGCTCGCCGAAGGCGGTGCAGCCCATCCCGACGATGGCAACCTTGTCGCGGATTCCGTTGCTGGCCATCAGGCTCTTCCTCCTTCCGCCGCGGCGGTCTCCGTGGCGATGGGCTTGGCCTTCCAAAAGTAGTTGTGGACGCCCTCGGCGGTGAACAGCCGCCGGAACGTCATCTCCACCCGCTGGCCGATGGCCACGGCGGACGGGTCGACGTCGGTCAGTTCGCACTGGAACCGTCCGCCGCCGTCGAAGTCGACCACCGCCACGACCACCGGCGGGTTGAGGGAAAATGCCAGCCGGTCGAGCGTGTACGTGGCGATCGTGCCGGGCGTGTCGGCGAGCCGTTCGAGTTCCATCTGGTCGACGGCATGGCACTCCAGGCAGACCCGCTGCGGCGGCAGATGCCGCCGGCCGCAGGCCTGGCACCGCGATGCCGAGAAGGCGTACTTCCACGCTTCACCCCGGTGCGAGGCGGGCGCCGTCGGCCGGAGCGGATCGGGCCGGCGGGGAGGTTCGCGCCGTAGCAGCCCCCGCCAGGTGAGGAACGTGGGGTAGGGGAGCGGCGCACCGCCAGCGGCGATCTGGTCGGCCAGCAACAGGGTCGGCCGCCCGGCGGCCAGCGCGTCGGTCGCCCGGAACACGAGCGCGTCGGCGCCGTCGGCCAGCGACAGCGAGGCGATCACCGCGCCGGCGTCGGCCGTGTCGAGGGCTGACGCCAGCAGCAGCCCGGCGTGGGCTGCGCCGGTGAAGCCGACCGTGCCCGACAGGTCATCGATGATCGTCGCGCCGGATCCCGCCAGCGCACCGGCCACCTTCTTCGCCGCCCGGGGCGAGGTGCCCGATACGCCGACCGCGGCCAGCTCGCCCGGCTGGATCCCGGCCTGCTTCAGGGCGTCGGTCAACGCCGCCTGCGCCGGCCCGACCAGGATCGCCTCGCCGAAGCGCTCCTCCCACTGCCGGACGGTCGGCTCACCCGGGAGGCGCCACCGGTCGAGCAGCTCCTCCGTGGCCCCGGCCGCGGCGACCAGCTCGGCCACGAGCGGCCCGGCCCCGGCCGTCACGAAGGCCACCGCCCCGTCACCGCCGGCCGACTCGTCGGCCCCGCCCGGCAGGCCGGTGCGGACGTCGGACAGCACGACCAGCGTCGGCTCGGCCCGCTCCAGCGCGGCCCGCAGCGCGCCAATGCCGCTGCGCACCGCCCCGCCGAAGTCGTAGGCCACCACCGAGGAATCGAGGCCCAGCGCGGCATGCACCGTTGCAGCGTTGGTCTTCTCCAGGTACGACGGATCCGCCGTGGCGAAGTAG
>JAICGL010000161.1 GCA_025923175.1 Acidimicrobiia bacterium | reverse complement strand
GACCGTTTCGAACCGGAACCGGCCGGGCGGCGGGGCGAGCGCCGACAGGGGATGGGCGGTGGCCGCCGGGAGGGAGGCGGCTATGACCCGTCCGTCGCTCGAGACGATCTGAACGATCTCACCGCCGTCGGACGCCAGCCCGGCCGGCAGCGGCGCCTCGATGGGCAGGACGGCCACCTCAGCGGCCCGCACCTCGGCCACCTCGTCGATGCTGCGGATGAGCGAGCGGCGCAACAGCCCACCGGCGGCCGACAGGCCGAGGATCAGTGCGATGCCGAGGGCCAGCGATCCGCCGAGAACGGTACGGGCCCGGACGGTGGCGAGGGGCCGGAGGCGCACGAACGAAAGTCTGTCAGCCTCCGTCCGCCTCGAGGCGGTAGCCGACCAGGCGCACCGTCTGGATGGCATTGCGTCCGAACGGTTCGTCGATCCGCTTGCGGAGGTGACGGATGTAGACCTCGACGATGTTGGGATCGCCGTCAAAGGCGTAGTCCCACACGTGTTCGAGGATCTCGGCCTTCGAAACCACCTCACCCGCTTTGCGCATGAGGTACTCCAGGAGCGAGAACTGCCGGGGCGTGAGGCTGATCTCGACGTCACCCCGCCAGGCCCGGTGGGCGGCCGGGTCGAGCCGGAGGTCGCCGACGTCGAGCACCGGTGGCCGCTCCCGCCCGCCCCGGCGCAGCAGCGCCCGGATCCGGGCCACCAGCACGATGTAGGAGAAGGGCTTCGACAGGAAGTCGTCGGCTCCGGTGTCGAGCGCCTCGGCCTCGTCAAGCTCGCCGTCCTTGGCCGTGAGCATGATGATCGGCGTCCAGTTGCCCGCCTCCCGCAGCGACGAGCAGACCCTGTAGCCGTTCATGCCCGGCAACATGATGTCGAGCACGATGGCGTCGTAGTCGCCTTCGTTGGCTCGCTCGAGGCCGTTACGACCGTCGAGGGCGATGTCGACAGCGAAGCCCTCGGCTTCCAGACCTCGCTTGATTCCACCGGCCAGGTGCCGTTCGTCTTCCACGACCAGGACTCGCATGGGCGGAGCTTGCCAGCGATTCCTTAAAGCCCGTTGAATGCCGGCTGATTTTCGTCTCTCCCCCTACGCTGACGAGCGCAATGTCCGAAATCGATGACGCCGGCCTGTCCCGCCTCTACCGGGCGCTCCTCGTGCCGCGCCTCGTGGAGGAGAAGATGCTGCGGCTCCTTCGCCAGGGCCGGCTGTCCAAGTGGTTCTCCGGGATCGGCCAGGAGGCGATCGCCGTCGGGGTGGTGGCGGCCCTCGAGGAGACCGACATCGTCCTCCCGCTCCACCGCAACCTCGGCGTCTTCACCACCCGGGGCGTGGACCTCGACCGGCTGCTGCGCCAGTTGCTCGGCCGGGAGGGCGGCTTCACCGCCGGGCGCGACCGCAGCTTCCACTTCGGCACGCTCGACCACGGCATCGTCGGGATGATCAGCCACCTCGGAGCCATGCTGCCGGTGGCCGACGGCCTCGCACTAGCCGGCCGCCTGCGCGGCGAGAACCGGGTGGTGGCCGTCTTCTCCGGCGACGGCGGCACCAGCGAGGGCGACTTCCACGAAGCGCTGAACCTGGCGGCGGTGTGGCGCCTGCCGGTGATCTTCCTGGTGGAGAACAACGGCTGGGGGCTGTCGACTCCCACGGCGGAGCAGTACGCCTGCCGCGACCTTGCCGACCGGGCCGCGGGTTACGGCATGCCTGGTGAGGTCATCGACGGCAATGACCTGCTGGCCGTGTTGGCCGGGGTGGGGGAGGCGGCCGACCGGGCCCGTCGCGGCGAGGGGCCCACGCTGATCGAAGCCAAGACGTACCGGATGAGGGGTCATGAGGAGGCGTCGGGTCCCGACTACGTCCCGCCCGAGGAGCTGGCCCGGTGGGCGGAGCTCGATCCATTGCTGCGGCTCGAGTCCGTGCTGGACGGGCGGGGCGTGCTCCCGCCGGCGGAGCGGACGACGCTGCGAGCGGAGATCGCCGTCGAGGTCGACGCCCGGGTCGAGGCGGCGCTGGCCGCGCCGGAGCCGGATTCCACCGTCGAGCACGAATCGGCGGCGGTGTTCGCCCAACCTGGCGTTCATGCGTCGCGGGCGTCCGCGACGGAAGAACGCCGGACGGACCGGCCACCGATCGAGCCGCCGGCCGAGATGCGCTACATCGACGCCATCTCGGACGGGTTACGGGAAGCCATGCGCGCGGATGAGCGGGTCGTACTTCTCGGCCAGGACATCGCCGAATACGGCGGCGCTTTCAAGGTGACCAACGGGTTCGTCGCCGAGTTCGGCAAGGAGCGGGTGCGCAACACGCCGATCATCGAGTCGGGGGCGCTGGGCTGCGCGCTCGGTCTCGCCCTCGACGGCTTCCACCCCATGGTCGAGATGCAGTTCGGCGACTTCATCAGCTGCGGCTTCAACCAGATCGTCAACAACCTGGCCACGACGCACTACCGCTGGGGCGCGCCGGTGCCGGTGGTCATCCGGGCCCCGGTCGGCGGCGGGACAGGCTCAGGCCCGTTCCATTCGCAGAACATCGAGGGCTACTTCGCCAACGTTCCCGGCCTGCGGATCGTCGCCCCGGCCACCCCGGCCGACGCCAAGGGGTTACTGCTGGCTGCGTTCGACGAGCCGAATCCGGTGCTGTACCTGGAGCACAAGGCGCTCTACCGGGCCGACCGCGAAGAGGTGCCGGCCGGCTGGCACACGGTTCCGATCGGTGAGGCGCGCATCGCACGCCCGGGCCGCGACGCCACCATCGTCACCTACGGCATCGGCGTCCGCTGGGCGCTAGAGGCGGCAGGCATCCTCGCCGACGACGGCGCCGGCGACGTCGAGGTGATCGACCTGCGCTCGTTGCGGCCCTGGGACATCCCAACGGTGCTGGCCTCGGTGGAGCGGACGGGCCGGGCCCTCGTCCTTCACGAGGCGCCGCAGACCGGCGGCTTCGGCGGTGAGCTCGCTGCCGTCATCGCCGAGCAGGCCTTCTCCCACCTCGACGCCCCCGTCGCCCGGGTCGGCAGCACCGATACGCCCGTCCCCTTCAGCCGCCGCCTGGAAGCACTGCACTCCGCCCGGGGCCGCCTGCTGCCGCAGCTTCGCACCCTTTTGGCATACTGAGGCCGCTCTCCAGATTTCGGAGATTCGGTGTGGACGGAAGGCTCCCCACGGTCCTGGGACGAACTCTGTGGCGATGAACCCGATCGACCACGCGTTTCGGCTGATGGACACGCAGGAGGCGGGCTTGGGCTTGGGGCTGGCCGCCATTGCCGTCGTGATCGCGGCGGGGATCGCCTTCCGGCGCGCCATCGATGGAAGGATCCGTTGGGTCCCCGCCCTCCTCATCGTTGCTGCCGGCTTTCTGGCCGGGGCCGTGATCGTCGAAGCCTCCTACTACTCCTGGTACAGGCATCGCTGCGTCCATCACAGCAGCGACATCGACGAGTGCTTCGGCGAGGATGGCAAACGGCTACACGACGAGGGCTACTAATTCGTCGAGGAGACGGAGCGCACCGCGCGGGCCATCGACGACGAAATCGGCCCGGTCGAGCAACTCGGCGGGAGCTTCCGACGAACGCACGGCCACTCGCACGGCATGCGTGAGACGCCCTTCGTCGACGAGTCGGGTGAGGGTGTCGAAGGCCGCCAGGTCACCGCGGTCGTCGCCGATGAACAGCGCGGCGGATGCACCGGTGGCGAGTTCCTCGACAGCGGTTCCTTTGTCGACGTCGAGTGGGGGTCGCAGCTCCACCGTCTGCCGGCCCGGTTCGAGACGGAGGCCGTGTAACCCGGCGAGTCGGTGCCCGAGATCTACAGCCGCCGCTTCGAGGTCCGGCCGGCGGCGCCAGTGAAGCCCGACCGCCACCGTGCCTTTCCGCTCAACGAACAGTCCCGGCAGCTCGGCTTCGGCTTCGTCGGCCGCCCGGTGCACCGCCTCGACCCAGCGGGCGGCGGCGGGGACGGTCTCGATCCCGTCCCCCACCGAACGCTCGACTCCGTATTGGCCGAAGAGCGTGAGCCCGTCGACCGGCAGATGATGGCGCAGGAACGACACCGGCCGGCCGCTCACCACCGCCACGCGACCGAAGCAGCGGGCGAGCCGGTCGAGTGTTGCCGCCGCCTCCGGCAGGGGAGTAGCGGCCGGCGGGTCGTCGACGATCGGGGCCAGCGTCCCGTCGAAGTCCACGATGACGGCGGCTCGCGCCGGGTCAGCGGCGAGGGCGCTCAGCAGCGTCACTCCGCGGCGGCCCGGCTGATGTCTGCCAGCTGCATCTGCAGCCACTTGGCCACGTCGTTCTGCTGGACGACCTTGACGCAGGCGTCGCGGCGGCCGCGCCGCTCCTCCACGGGCATGGTCAACGCCTCGTGGATCGCGTCGGCCTGTTGCTGGATGTCGAACGGATGCAGCGTGACGGCGAAGGCGCCGAGCTCCTCGTGGGCGCCGGTGTTCTCCGAGAGGGCCAGCACGCCATCGCGGCGGTTGACCAGAATCGACTCCTTGGCGACGAGATTCATCCCGTCGAACATGGCGTTGACCATGAGGACGTCGAACTGCTTGTAGGCGGCGACGGCCAGGTCAAGGTCGTCCTTCAGGTGCAGTTCGATCGGGTGCCAGTCGCCGGTGCCGTGCTTGCGGTTGACGTCGTCGACGATGGTCTGGATCCGCTCTACGTAGGCGGCGTATTCCGGGACGTCCTGCCGGCTCGGCTGCAGCAGCGCGAGGAATGTGATCCGTTCGGCCAACTCCGGATGGTCCTGAAGCAGGAGGTCGTAGGCCATGAACCCGCGGACGATGTTCTTGCTCGGGTCGGTTCGGTCGACGCGGAGGAGGAGGTGGTCGCGGCGGCGCGCGGCCAGTTCACGTTCCTGATCCAGAACCTCGGGCGACTCGGCCATCGCCTCGAAGGCCTCCGGGTCGATGGAGATCGGGTACCAGCGGGCCCGGACCACCCTGCCGTCGATGACGACTTCCATCGCCGACAGGTCGACCGGCAGGTGGAGGAGTTCCTGGCAGCCGAGCAGGAAATTCCGGGCGTAGCCCTCGGTATGGAAGCCGATGACGTCGTTTCCGAGCAGCCCCCGGAACAGCGCGTCGCGCATCGGTGGCGGCAGGACCCGCCATGCATCGGGATCCGGCCAAGGGATGTGCACGAAGTGGTGCAGGACGACGTCGGGGCACTGGCGGCGCACCTCGGCCGGCAGGAGATAGAAGTGGTAGTCGTGCAGCATCACGGTGGCGTCGCCGCCGGCTTTGTTCACCTCCTCGACCACGACCTCGGCGAAGCGGCGGTTCACGGCGGCGTAGCCAGACTCGAAGGCCTCGATCTCCCGCCGGGTGATGTTGGGGCCGGTCTTGAGGTCGTAGAGATGGTGCTGGATGAACCACAACAGCGGGTTGGCGATGACCGTGTAGAAGTCGTCCTGGGCGGCGGGATCGAGCGCCACGAGCCGCACCCTGAGATCGTCGTGGCCCAGTTCCGGCGGGCACAGTCCCTCGGGTGATTCCCGGGCCACGACGACGTCCTCGTCGCTCATCGCGGCGCACACCCAGACTCCGTCCTGAAGCTGGCTGCTGAGCCCCGACAGGGCCGTGACGAGCCCGCCTGCCCCCCGGTTGGTGGTCCGCTCGCCATTCTCCCGCCCGTACTGCACCGGCCCGCGGTTCGAAACCAGGATGATGCGCTCAGTCAACGACATGCGAAAGCCCTTTCTCCCCCAAGGGATATGCCCGGGACCGTCGCAATTAATTCGATGGCGGGCACCGGCGGAGGTTCGGTACCTTCGATGTCATGCGTGCGTCCGCTGAGCGAATGATCTGCCGCCCCGTCGGGGCCGGCCTCGCCGCGGACTGCTTCTGGGTCTCGTAGCCCGGCCTGCACGCAGCACCGGCGCTTCTGACCCCGGCCCGCACGGGCCTCCTCCCCCTTGGCTCGTCGTCTGCTCGGGTCGGGGTCGGAGCGTCTCTCAACCTCAACCTCTCATCCAGATTGAGCCCAGGAGGCTTGGAATGCATTACCACCCGGAAACGCTGCTCGTTCTGCACAACGAGCGTCAGAGCCGCCTCGAGGTCGAAGCTGCTCGCCACGCGCTCATCAAGACGCTGCAACGGCGCCGCCCAAGGTGGTGGCGCCGGCACAGCCGATTGAAACCCGTTCCAGTACGCCTCAGACCGTTGCCGCGATAGCGGCGACGATGATGTCGAGGCCGTGCTCGAAGTCGGCGTCGGTGATTGTGAGCGGCGGGATCAGCCGCAGCACGTTCTCGCCGGGGCCGCACAACAGGACGATGAGACCGTCGTCGAGGCACCGTGCCTGCACCGCCTCGGCGACGGTCTTGTCGCGCAGTTCCACGCCGATCATGAGGCCCACACCCCGCACGTCGACCGGGCCCGGAACGGCCCCGAGTCGCTCCACGGCACGGCTGCCGAGGCGGCGGGCCCGCTCGTAGCAGCCCTCCTCCTCCAGCACGTCCAGAGTGGCCAGCGCCGCGGCACACGACACCGGGTTCCCGCCGAACGTGGAGCCGTGGGCGCCGGTCGGCCAGCGATCCATCAGGTCCCGCGAGGCGATGATCCCGCCCAGCGGCAGCCCCGAGGCGATTCCTTTGGCGAAGAGCACCACGTCGGGGGCCACACCGAACGTCTCGGCGGCGAAGGGCCGGCCGGTGCGGCCGACGCCCGTCTGGACCTCGTCGAAGATCAGCAGCATGCCGTGGCGGTCGCAGCGTTCCCGCAATCCGGCCAGCCAGGAAAGCGGCGGCACCACGTAGCCCCCCTCGCCGAGGACGGGTTCGACGATCATCGCCCCGATGTTCACGCCCGGCGCCTGCAGGGTCAGCAGCTCATCCAGTCCGTCGAGGTCGCCGTAGGGCGCGATCGTGACCGACGGCAGCAGCGGCTCGTAGCCCTCCCGGTACTTGCCCTTGGCGGTGGTGAGGCTGGTTGCCGCCAGCGTGCGACCGTGGAAGGCCCGCCGGAAGGCGATCACGCCAGGCTTGCCGGTGGCCCTGCGGGCCAGTTTCAGTGAACCGTCGACCGCCTCCGCTCCGGAGTTGCAGAAGAACACCTGCGGATCGGCCATGAACGGGACCAGCCCGGCGAGCCGCTCGGCCAGGCGGATCATCCCGGTCGGGTGGGCCACCACCGAGGTGTGGATCAGCGTCTCCGCCTGCGCGGTGATGGCCGCCACCACCTTGGGGTGGCAGTGACCGGTGTTGGTGACCGCGATACCCGACCCGAAGTCCAGATAGCGCCGGCCGTCGGCGTCCCACAGCCACGACCCCATTCCCCGCACCGCCACGACGTCGGTGATGCGGGGCAGCACGCCGGCGAGCGCCGCCTCGTCGCGGGCCAGCCACTCCGCCGACGTCGGCTCGAACTCCGAGCCCCCGGGCTCGGGCAAGTGGTATACGGCGCTCATTCGCCCACCCCCGGCGTGTCGATCTGGGCCCGTTGCAGGCGGCCTGAGTAGTCGATGTAGACGGTCTTCAACTGGCTGAACTGCTCGATGCCCCGGGCGCCGGCCTCCCGGAACCCGTTCCCGGTGTGCTTCGTCCCGCCGAAGGGGAGCGGGATCTCGGCGCCGATCGTCGGGGCGTTGACGTAGACGATGCCGGCGTCGATGCGGTCGACGGCGTAGAGAGCGGTGTTGATGTCGCGGGTGTAGATACACGACGACAGCCCGTATTCCACGGAGTTGACGACATCGAGCGCCTCGTCGAGGTCGGCCACCTCCATCACCGCCAGCACCGGACCGAAGACCTCGTCCCGGGCGATGCGGTGATGCGGCTCGACGCCGGTCAGGATCGTGGGCTCGAAGAAGGTGCCGCCCTCACAGCCGAAGACGCTGTCGCGGACATTGCCGCCGCAGGCGGCCGAGGCGCCTTCCGTGATGGCGTCGGCCACCATGCCCGCGATGCGTTCGGCTGCAGCCCGGTTGATGACGGGCCCCACATCGGTGGACGGGTCGGTCGGGTCCCCGAGGCGGAGATCGTTGGTGCGCTTGGCGATCCGCTCGACGAGCTCGCCGGCCACGTCGGGATGCACGATCAGCCGCGAGGTCGACGTGCAGCGCTGACCGCTTGTGCCGAAGGCGCCGAAGATGGCGCCGTCGACGACGAGGTCGAGATCGGCGTCGGGCCGCACCACCATGGCGTTCTTCCCGCCGAGCTCGAGGGAGACGAGGCGGGGGCCGGTCTCCATCGCGGCGGCGGCTACCTTCCGGCCGGTGGGCACCGAGCCGGTAAAGCTCACTGCGCCCACACCGGGGTGGACGGCGATGGCGGCGGCCGGTTCGGCGTAGCCGTGCACCAGCTGGAT
>JAICGL010000160.1 GCA_025923175.1 Acidimicrobiia bacterium | reverse complement strand
GGGTGGGGTGGCTACGGCTCGTCCAAGGCGGCCCTCGACCACATCGCCGCAGTCCTCGCAGTAGAGCACCCCGAGTTCCGTATCTACGCCATTGACCCCGGGGACATGAACACCCGGATGCATCAGGAGGCCTTCCCTGGCGAGGACATCTCCGACCGACCGCCGCCCGAGGCCAGCGTGCCGGGCCTCGTTGAGATCCTCACCGGGCATCTCCCGAGCGGCCGCTACCAGTCCCGGGCCCTCGAGGCGGTTCGATGACCGCCCTCGCCTCGCCGCTCGTCGCACTGCCGCCTGCGCCCGGTCCGATCGAAGCATCGGGTCGCCGAAGGGACGCCGCCCGGCTCCTCGTCGTCACGCCATGTTCCGCGGTCGACACGACGTTCGCCGCCCTCGGCGATTTCCTCGTGGCGGGTGACGTGCTCGTCGTGAACACCTCCGCCACGCTGCCCGCTGCGGTGCCCGTCGAAGGCCCGGCCTTCGGACGCCACGGCGCCGGCGGGCTGTTGCTGCATCTCGGCACCGAGTTGCCCGGTGGGCTTCGCCTCGTGGAACTGCGGACGGCGACGGGCTTCGGCAGCGCGCCCTTTGCGGACGGGCGCCCCGGCACGGTCCGCCTTCCCGGCGGCGGTCGGGCCCACTTGCTCTCACCCTGGTCGCCGACACCGGTCGAGGGCCCGAACCGGTTGTGGGTCGCCCGCCTCGACCTCCCTGGTGATGTTCTGCCCTGGCTCGCCGACCACGGGCGCCCGATCCGCTACGGCGAACCGGCGGAGCCGTGGCCCATCACCGCTTACCAGACGGTGTTCGCCAACGAACCGGGCAGCGCCGAGATGCCGTCCGCCGCCCGTGGCTTCACCGCTGAGCTCGTGACGTCCCTGGTTTCAGCCGGGGTGGTGTTCGCTCCCCTGCTGTTGCACTGCGGGGTGTCCTCGCCAGAAGCGGACGAGGCGCCCCAACCCGAGCGTTACCGGGTGCCGCCGGCCACGGCCGGCCAGGTCAACGCCGCCCGGGCCGCCGGGCGCCGGGTGGTGGCGGTCGGCACGACCGCCGTACGGGCGTTGGAGACGGTGACCGACGAAGCCGGCACGGTCCACCCCGGTGAAGGCTGGACGGAGCTGGTGATCTCCCCCGCCCGAGGCGTCCGCGCCGTCGACGGCCTGATCACCGGCTGGCACGAACCCGAGGCCTCCCACCTCGAACTCATCGCCGCCGTGGCCGGCCCCGAGCCCCTCGACCGCAGCTACGCCACCGCCCACGCCCTCGGCTACCACGGCCACGAGTTCGGCGACTTTCACCTCATCCTCCCGTGAACCCGCGCAACCAGCGGGCCCCGTCGAGCACCACTTCGTTGCGGGCAGATCAGTCGGCTCGCTCGAAGCGCATCAGCTGCCCGTCGGCGCAGGCGTAGGTGTAGCGGTGATCCCCGACCTGTGTGGTGCCGGAGAACCCGCCGCCAGCCACGCTTGTCCCGGATCCCGACGAACTGGACGGGGAAGGAACCCACCACGGCCCGCTGCTCGACGAGACGCTCGATTCCCGGCATTCGACGGCCGGCCCTTGCATCACGACGGCCACCACCATCGTCGCGCCAATGGTCATGGCCATGCCGGCGGCGATGCCACGGACGCCGACGGCGAGAGCGGCGAGGCCGACGAGCACAACGGCCACCACCATGACCGGCGCCGCCGGAAGCACATAGGACACCACCAACCCTGGCAGCACACCGGCTGCGAGCAGCCCCGGCCGGTCGAGCCCGACCCATACCCCCACCAGCGCAACCGTGGCGGCGAGAACGGTGAACGACACGATCGGCCACGTCACAAACCGGGCCGTCCCACCGACTCGCCCCGCCACTACAACGACCGCAGCCAGCATCGGCAGCCCGAGCAACACTCCGCCAGCGATCTTTCTCCCTTGGCGGCGACCACCAGGCACCCGCACATGATGCCGGGTGTTGAGCACGTCCGGAAACGGCACATACAGCGATGCACCGCGCTGAGCTACACATAGTGTCGGTCAGCGCGGCACATGTACCGCACCCGTCCTGGATTGCCGGCGACGAGTGCTGGGCGGGTCAGTGCCAGGCGACGGTGAAGACGTCGATCGGTTGGCGCAGCCCTTTCAGCTTCACGGCTCTGGGGGCGGACAGGGGCCAGCTGTCCACGTGGGCGGCGACGGGAGAACTGATCAGGATCTCGTCACCGTCGGCCACTCCGGCGATACGGGCTGCTTCGTGGACGCCGCGGCCCTGGTAGTCGAAGCCTTCACGGGTGGCTTCCGCTTCGTGGAGGCCGATGCGGACGCCGGGGGCGAAGCCGTGGTCGACCCGGTGGCGGGCCAGGGCCCGCTGGATCTCCACGGCGCAGCGAATGGCGGCGTCGGGCTGGTCGAAGGCGACGAAGAACCCGTCGCCGATGCGGTTCACCTCGATGCCGCCGTGCTCGGTGAAGAGGGACCGGAGAGTCTGGTCGTGCCAACGGAGCAGGTGATCCCAGGCCTTGTCGCCGACGGCTTCGAGCAGCGTCGTCGAGCCGACGATGTCGGTGAACATGAACGTCTTGTGCTCCCGCCTGGGCTCGGAATCCGACCGGTCCGGTTGGGGCGGACGCACGGCCCTGGCGAGTAGACGCTGGCGGGTGGGGCGATAGCGGTACCCGGCGGCCTCGGCCGCGTCGAGCGCGTCGGCCGCCAGTCGCTCGCCGTCGGGGTCGCCTCGGGCGTGTGCCACCTCGGCCAGGACCAGACGAGCCTCGAGATCACCGAACCCGACACCTTCTTGCAGCGCTCGGTTCGCATACTCCTCGGCGGCGGCGAGATCACCCAGGAGCGACCGCAGAGAGGCCAGCCGCCCGAAGCCCCACGACGTCACCCAAGGAACATCCACGCCGAGATCGAGGGCCTCCCGCAGGAGCTCGTCGGCCTTGTCCACCTCGCCGGCCGCCTCGTGAGCGCTGGCCAATTCCATGAGGGCGCCGGCGACGGAGCTGCGGCTCCCAACCGCCCGGCTCAACTCCAGCGACGCCAGGGCAGCAGCCCGTGCGTCGTCGGCCCGTCCGAGCGCGCAGCAGACGTCGCTGCGGTGCAGGAAGCAGATTGCCTCTCCCTCGGTTTGGCCGAGGGTCCGCTCGAGTTCGATGGATTCGTCGACGGCCGCCAGCCCTTCTTCCGGGCGCCCGAGGACGGAGAGGATGAACCCACGCGAGGAATGCACTGTGCCGACCTTCAGGAGCCGGCCGGCATCCCGGTACAGTCGGGCCGCCCGCTCCAAGAACTCGGTCGCTTCCACCAGGTGACCTTGCAGGAACGCCCTGCCACCCCGCACGTCGAGAATGCTCGCCACCCCGGCCGGGTCCTCGAGCCGCTCGAACAGGGCCAGCGCCTCATCGGCTCGCGCCGTCGCTCGGTCCATCTCATTGAGGCTGATATCGATGATGGCTGCCGCCGCCAGAATCTCCGCCCGGGCTGCTGGATCACCACCCGCTTCGGTGATGGCCAGGTCGAACATGTCGGCCGCCTGGCCGTACCCGTCGAGGGACGCAGTGAGCTCTGCGATTCGAGCCAGGAGCCGGGCGTGATCGGGCCCGGGCGACGCACCGACGAGCGCGGTCCGCAGGTCGTCTCGGGCGCCGGACAGGTCGCCGCGCAGGGCCCGGGCCTCTGCCCGGGTCCGCAGGAGCGGGGCACGGACGGTGTGTTCGGAGCCGAGGGCGAGGCCAGCGTCGGCCAGCTCCCGGGCCTCCTCGGCGGCGAAGCGGTCGAGGGCCTCAGCGGCGGCGGCGGCGTAGGCCCGGGTGGCGGCGGCGCGGTCCCCGGCTCCGGCTAGGTGCCGGGCCACTTCGGACCGGTCTCCCCCCTCGTCATCGAGCGCCCGGGCCAGTAGTTGATGAAGGCGGCCGCGCTCGGACCGCTCGAGACCATCGGCGACCACCTCGCCGATCAGGTCGTGGGCGGTGGCCCACCCGTTGTCGCCGAGTCGGGCGAGCCCGGCCCGGGCCAGGAGATCGAGCTCGTCGAGCACCGCGGCCTGCGGGAGATCCCGGGCCTGGGCCACGATCCGGGCGGGTGTCTCCCGTCCGAGCAGGGCGAGCAGCCCGAGTGTCTGGCGGCGACCGGCCGGTTGGCGCTCGGCCCGAATCTGGATGGCCCGGCGCTGCCCCGACCGGGCGAACTCCGATGCGAGCTCGTGGGCGTCGGGAGTCTTCGTATGGAACCGTCCGCCGACGTCGGGCTCGATGACGCCTCGGCTCGTGAGGCCCCGGATGACCTCGACGACCGCCAGGGCTGTGCAGTCGGTTTCCCTCGCGATCGTCTGAGCGAGTTCGGCGTCGGGCAGCAGGATCGAGATCGTCTCGGGAGAGAGCGGGCCGACCGGTACGTCGATGACCGACTGCGGGAGGCTGCGCAGCTCCTCGAGGAACGTGGCGACCGGCCCGTCGGGGACGACATCCTCCGGGCGGTAGGCGAGCACCAGCGCCGCGCCATGGACCCGTCGGGCGATCATGCCGAGGAAGGCGAGGCTGGTGGCGTCGGCCCATTGAAGATCGTCGGCGATGACGAGAACCCCTTTGGCGGCGGCGGCCGCCGTCAGCCGCACGGCGGCCTCGAGGGCCAACGCCCGGCGGCTCTCCGGGTCAACCGGCACGCTGCGGACGGGGCGGAGTTCTTCGATCTCCGGCAGAACGTCGGCCAACGCGTCGGCCGCCCGATCCGGCACGGCCTGGGCGGCGTCGAGGTCGAGCGCGAGGACCTCGCGCAGCAGCGACCGGGCCAGCCCCCACGGTTCGTTGCGCTCCGGGAGGAACGCCCGAGTGGAAAGAACGGCGATGCCCGCGCGGGCGGCGGTTTCGGTGAGGAGGCGGGACTTGCCGACCCCTGCCGCGCCGGCGACGAGCACGATCGGCGCCTCCGGTGCGGTGGTCGCCACAGCCGCTGCCGCCAGGACCCCGTCGAGTTCGTTCGCCCGTCCGACGAAGGCCAGCCCTTCGAACGCCGGACGGGCACGGGGGATGACGCTAGGACGCGAGTGCGTCACCGCGCCCTCGCCTCGCTGGAGTGACGTCTCGAGCTCCGTCGTCTCGGCCGACAGCGGCATCCCCACTTCCTCGGCCAGTCGCCGCCGCAGCGTGTCGATCGCCCGGAGGGCGGCCACGGTGTCGCCGGAGGCGGCGAGCGCCTGGGCCAAGAGGACGGTGGCGGGCTCCCGGAGGGGCTCCTGGGCCACGGCCAGCTCGGCCAGGGCCGCAGCCTCGGCCGGATCCCGTAGGGCGAGGGCGGCGGCGGCACCGTCCTCCAGCGCCTGCAGCCGGGCGCGGGCGAGCGCCGCCCGGGTTTCCTGAGCCCATTCCTCGTAGGCGTCCTCCGGGAGCGGGTCCCCGCCCCAGAGCTCGAGGGCCTGGCGGAACTCCCGCAGGGCGGCCCCGGTCTGGCCGGCGGCCAGGTGCTGCCGGCCAGCTTCGACGGCGGCCAGGAACTGCTCCGCGTCGACGCAACAATCGTCGCCGGCGGCGAAGGAGTACCCGCCCGGTTCGGTCAGGATGGTGGCGTCGCCGAGCGCAGCCCGGGCCCGCTTGACGAGGATCCGCAGGTTCGCCGCCGGATCGGCCGGCGGGCGCGTGGGCCAGAGCGCGTCGGTCAAGGTGTCAAGCGAGACGAAGCGGCCTCGCTGCGTGACGAGGAGGCGAACAAGCGACCGCGCCAGGCGGCCGCCGAACGCGCCGGGCGGGACCTCTTCGCCCGACCGTCGGACGGAGAAGCGCCCGAGCAGTCGTATCTCGATCACGGCCGCACCATCGTGACCGATCACAAGGTAATTGCAAGGTGGCCCGGATACCGTCGGCGGCATCGGCTCCTACCGGCACGGGAGCAGACGGGAGGCGGACATCCAATGGCACTCGACGGAGCCCGGCAGGAGATGCAGGAGATGCTCGGGACGGTGCCGTCCGCCTTCGATCGGATCCCTGACGAGTTCATCGACTCGGAGTGGGACCTGATGAAGCGGGTGCAGTACGGCGAGACGCTGATCCCCAACCGCTACAAGGAACTGATCGGTGTGGCGGTGGCGGCCGTCACCCGATGTCCGTACGGCACCCGACTCCACGCCGAACTGGCCCGGCTCCACGGCGCCACGGAGGCGGAGGTGGCGGAAGCCGTGCACTACGCCGCGCTGGTCTCGGCCTGGGGCACGCAGATGACCGCTCTGGCCCCTGATCTCGACGGCTTCAACACCGAGGTCGACCAGACGGTGCGGTACCTGGCGAAGTCGCAAGGTCTCGAGCTTTGACGAGAAAGGGGCGTGACCGTGAGCGAGGCGAACAAGGACATCGTCCGGCGGTACCAGGAGATCTACAACCGCAATCAACTCGAGGATCTCCACGAGGTGCTCGATCCGAACTGGACGACGAATGGCTGGCCGGAGGTGATGCCACAGACTTTCGAGGCCGCCAAGGAGCTGTACCAGATGCTTCTGGCGAGCTGGCCCGACCTGGAGTACCTGACCCTGGATCTGATCGCCGAGGGCGACAAGGTGGTACAGCACTGGAAGGCGCGCGGCACCTTCAAGGGCGAGATCTTCGGTCTGCAACCGACCGGCGAGGTGACGGAGGCCGACGGCATCAGCATCTTCCGCATCGCCGGCGGGAAGATCGTCGAGCACGTCGCCTTCGCGGACGACCTGGGCTTTTGGACCCAGCTCGGCGTCGAGTTTCCCGAGTTCATGTCCGCCGTCCAGCACAAGTCGAGTTGAGATGAACGGCGTCCGCCGGGCGGCGCTGACCGCACTGCCGGCTCTCCTGACCGTCGCCCTTGCCGTTCTGTCGTTGCCGAGTATCGAACGGGCCGACGCCGGGCTCGACGAGCCGGCTGCGGTCCGCCGTCCGATCCCGCCGACCATGCTGGAGGGGTACGCCGAAGGGCAGGTGGTGGCGCTCGAGTACCTCCAGACGTACTACTGCCCGACGACGCCGTCCTCCGATCTGGAACCGCCCTGGGGGCGTGGCGACGGGCACCCGCAGTACGAGGACGCCGACGAGTACCAGGTTCCGCCCTGCTTCGTCGGCGACACCGGCACCGGATCGATCCTTCCGGCCCACCTCCACGAAGGGGCCTTCCCCAACGCCAGGACCTTCTGGGGGATGGCGCCCTTCTTCGAGACCGCCCTGGCGACGTCCAACAGCGCCGTCAGCGACCTCTTCGCCCACTGCGCCGAACCGGGACCGCCCACCAACGAGCGGAAGGGCCAGTTGGGGACGTGCCTCATGCACCCGTCGACCGTCCGGGTCGCCAAAGCCTTCGACGACCCGGCCCAACAGCCGCCCGACCCCATCCCGCTCCCCCAGCACAGCCACCTGCTCCCGGCGACGTCGGCTCCGGCCGGCTGGTGGAACCTGCGGGGCGTGAGCATCCTCGACCGGACGATCTGGCCTGACGCCGACGGCAACTGCCTCGCCGGCCCACCCCGCTGCGTGACCTCCATCGAAGCGCTCCGGGCCGCCCAGGAGGCCGGCCAGGCCTCGATCGACGTGCCGTCCAACCTCTACTTCTACCTGACCGTCCATCCCGAGACCCACTGACTGTCACACCTCGTCGTCACCATGGTCCCGGAAGCTGTGATCGAATCCCGGGGACAGGTGAGGAGGCGAGGCGATGAGCGACGGGCCGGGTTTCGACGGCGTCGGGCGAGTAATAGGGACCGAGGACGCAACCCCGCTCGGCTACTGGTTCGCGCTCGCCCCCGGGTCGAGCGTCCAGCTCGACGAGGTCGTCATGACCGAACGGGCCCTGCCGGACGGGACGACCCTGTCCCTGTCGGGGGTCGTCACCCAGGTCCGGGCCCGCCACGAGGGGGCCCGGTTCGACTCCGACGTGTTCCTGATCGAGGACGGGGTCCTGCCCGCCCAGGTGGCGGAGGCCGCCCAGGTCATGACCACCCGGGCGGAACCGGAGGTGTTCGTGCCACCGCTGCCCGGGAGCGTCGTGCGGGTGGCGCAGGGCAAGGAACGAGACCAGGCCCTGTACTTCGACCAGATGACCTTGAAGCTGCCGATCGGGCTCGGCCGCGACAAAGAGGCGCTCTACGCCAACCTGGAGTTCCTCGACGGCACCCGCGGCGCCCACGTCAACATCTCCGGCATCTCCGGCGTCGCAACCAAGACGACCTACGCCACGTTCCTGCTCTACAGCCTGTTCACCTCCGGCGTCCTCGCCGCCGAGGCGCACAACACGAAGGCGCTGATCTTCAACGTCAAAGGCGAGGACCTGCTCTTCCTCGACCACCTCAACCGGCGGCTGCCACAGCACGCCCGTGACAGCTACGACGCGCTCGGCC
>JAICGL010000159.1 GCA_025923175.1 Acidimicrobiia bacterium | reverse complement strand
GTCAACGCCGTCATGGCGGGCTGCCGGCCGGAGTACTTCCCGGTGGTGCTCGCCGCCGTGGAGGCGGCGTGCACCGACCAGTTCAACATGCACGGCCTGCTGTGTACGACCTGGTTCACCGGCCCGGTGATCATCGTCAACGGGCCGATCGCCACCGAGATCGGCATGAACTCCGGCGTCAACGCCCTCGGGCAGGGCAACCGGGCCAACGCCACCATCGGCCGGGCGCTTCAGCTCATCGTCCGCAACGTCGGCGGCGGCCGGCCCGGCGAGATCGACCGGGCCACCTTCGGCGGGCCGGGGAAGTACACGTTCTGTTTCGCCGAGGACGAGGCGGGCTCGCCCTGGGAGCCGCTGTCGGTGGAGCGCGGTTTCCCGGAAGGGACCTCGACCGTCACCCTCTTCGCCGGCGAGGGGCCGAACGGGATGTGCGACCAGAAGTCCCGCGAGCCGGAGTCGCTGGCCCGGTCGATGGCGTGGGCCCTCGATGCCGTGTGGCACCCCAAGCTGGCCCTGCTCACCGACGCCGTGCTCGTGGTGTCGCCGGAGCACGGTCGCGTCTTCCGGGAGGCGGGCTGGTCCAAAGCCCAGTTGCGGGAGCGGCTCATCGAACTGTTGACGAAGCCGCTGTCTGAGATCGGCGCTGGCGCCCAGGGCTGCGCAGAGGGGATGAGCCTCGGACCCTTCGGCGTGAAGGACGCCTTCGGCGGTTCCGTCGGTGACGGCGGCGCGGACCCGGCCGAGATCCGCATTCCCAAGTTCGTCCCCGACGGGCTGTTGATCGTCCACGCCGGCGGCAGCGCCGGTCTGTTCTCGGCCGTGATCGGCGGCTGGGCGAGAGGCTCGATCGGCAGCAGCCCTGTGACCCGGGAGGTCAAGCGGTGAGTTCCAGGACCGACAGCGACACGCGGATCTACCTCGACCCGACCAGCGAGCGGACGACCATCACCCGGACGCTGGCCGAGCGCCCCGCCAGCCTGGAGGGCAAGGTCGTCGGACTGCTCGACATCATCAAGCCACGGGGCGACGTCTTTCTCGACCGGCTCGAAACCCTCCTCAACGAGCGGGGGCTCCAGACCCTGCGCTTCCGCAAGCCGACCTTCACCAAGGTCGCCCCCGTCGACCTCCGCCACGAGATCGCCACCAAATGCGACGTCGTGGTGGAAGCGTTAGCCGATTGAGGCTCCTGCACGTCGTGCAGTGTGCACGACATCGTGGACCTGGAGATGCGGGGCGTGCCGGGCGTGGTCGTGGCGTCCTCCGAGTTCGTGGAGGCTGCCGAATCACAGGCCTCCGCTCTCGGGTTGCCGGCGCGACGGGTCTTCGTGCCGCACCCCATCCAGGACAGGACCAACGAGGAAATGCAGGCGCTGGCCGACGCGGCCCTGGACCAAATTATGGAAGCTCTCAGGAAGGCTTGACCTCAAAGCCAACTGCACCTTATCCTCGGCCTTAGGGACACCTAAGGGCCCATCGAAGGGGCGCAGAGGACAGGGGGTTGGCAACCCATGTGGGTCTGCCATTGCAAAGGCGTCACTGACCGCCAGATCCGCACCGCCATCGAGGCGGGCGCCCGGACGCCGGTCGAGATCGGCACCTACTGCCGGGCCGGGACGGGCTGCGGGGGCTGTCTGCCCGAGGTCTGCCGACTGCTCGACGACCACCTCACGAGCCTCGCCTACTACGCCGCCTGCGGCGACTGCCCGCTGCGTTACGAAAACAACGGGTCCGAAGAGCTTCTGTCTGCTTAATCTGGTGTCCTGGACTCTCCGACTGTCATCGTCATCACCCTGACCTTCTCGGCGGCTTTGCTGCTGATCGAGGTTGCCCTGCCCACGTTCGGCGTCGCCGGGCTGGGCGGGCTCACCATGCTGGGGCTCGGGATCAGGGGCGCCTCCATGCGGGACGAAACCTGGGCACCGCTGATGCTCATCGCCGTGGCCGTCTGTCTGTGGGGCGTACTCCTCGTACGGAGGACGGCGTCGCGGTCCGGCCTGGGCACGGCGGCCGGTGTGTACGCGATCGGCACCATCGGCTACGGAGCGGTGACGGCCAGCGGCACCGCCATGGGCTTCGGGGCGATCGCCACGGTCGGGCTCTGGGCCGGGTTCCCCTTCCTCCTCCGCCAGACGAGCCGTCTCCTCGACCAGCCGCCCCAGGTGGGCATGGAGGCGTTCGAGGGTCGCAAGGCGATCGTCGCCACCTGGGACTGGGGGGCCAACCGGGGCACCATCCGCCTCGACGGTTCACTCTGGAACGCCACGGCCGACGTGCCGGTCCGGGAGGGCGACGAGGTGCTCGTGATCGGGCACGACCGGATGGAGCTGCGGATAATCCCGGCACCGGTCGCCCCCTGGTAGCTACCGTTCGCGCCACTACGAGTTCGAGCTAAGGAGCTGCCGTGGAGGCCGTCTTGAGTGCCGGCATCGTGCTGGCCGGGATCGTCGTCGCCCTCCTCGCGACGTCGATCAAGATCGTCCAGGAGTACGAGCGGGGGGTGATCTTCCGGCTCGGGCGCTGCGTCGGCGCCAAGGGGCCGGGGGTGTTCTTCATCATTCCCATCCTCGACAAGATCACGAAGGTCAACCTGCAGATCATCGCTGCCCCGGTGGCGTCCCAGGCCGTGATCACGAAGGACAACGTCACCACGACGGTCGACGCCGTGGCCTTCTTCCAGGTCGTCGACCCGGCCGCCTCGGTGGTGCGGATCCGCGACTGGTACACGTCGAGCCAGCTGGTGGCCCAGACGTCGCTGCGGTCGATCGTCGGCCGCCACGACCTCGACCAGCTGCTGTCGGAACGCGACCGGATCGACGCCGAGCTCCAGATCGCCCTCGACACCCAGACCGAGCCCTGGGGGGTCAAAGTGCACCGGGTCGAGATACGCGACGTCAGCCTGCCGGAGCAGATTCAGCGGGCGATGGCCCGTCAGGCGGAAGCGGAGCGTGAACGGCGGGCCAAGATCATCGCCGCCGAAGGTGAACTTCAGGCCTCGCAGAAGCTGGGTCAGGCCGCCGATGTGATCGCCAACTCCCCCGGCGCGCTCCAGCTCCGCCAGCTCCAGACGATGGTGGAGATCTCGGCCGAGAAGAACTCGACGATCATCTTCCCGATCCCGGTCGAGCTGCTCGAGGCCTTCCAGACGATCAGCAAGATGGGCCCCGTCCGGTCCGATTCCAAGGGCGCCTAACTCATAATGCTCAGCTTGCCTTCAGCTTGAGCAGGGCTTTCCCTTCGAAAAAATTCAGTTCTCCCTGAGCAGGGTTGGCGGGGTAGAAGGGTGCCGTCGCCGACGCCCGGGAGCGCCTTATGCAATCCACGCCAGAAGTCATCGAGCTTTTGAACGACGTGTTGACCGCCGAGCTGACAGCGATCAACCAGTACTTCATCCATTACAAGATGCAGGAGAACTGGGGCTACAAGCGCCTGGCCGAGAAGGGCAAGCAGGAGTCCTTCGGCGAGATGAAACACGCCGAGGAGCTCATCGAGCGGATCCTCTACCTGGAGGGCGTGCCGAACATGCAGCGGCTCGGCCCGGTCAAGGTCGGGGAGACCGTGCCCGAACAGCTGAAGGCCGAACTCGAGACGGAGAAAGAGGCCATCGCCCGGCTGGCGACGGGAATCGAGCAGTGCCGTCGCACCGACGAGGGCACCCGCCTGCTCCTCGAGGAGATCCTCGACGACGAGGAAGACCACGCCGACTGGCTGGAGACCCAGCTGAGCATCATCGCCGACATCGGCGACAACCTGTACCTCAACGCCCAAATTCACGAGTAAGCACTACTGTCGGGCCTCGTGCTCGACAAGTGGCTCAAGGAGGCGGCAGCCGTCCTCGACGTGTCGCCGGCCGACGCCGCCGTCCTCGGTGAGGACGCGGTGACTCTGCTGCTGGATCTGGCCCGCGACGCCGCTCACGGCGTGGCGCGGCCGGCTGCCCCTCTCGCGACTTTCGTCCTCGGCCTGGCCGTGGGCGCGTCGGGCGGCGACATGGCTGCCCTGCGCGACTTCGCCCGCCGCTTGGCCGACCTGGCCGACGGGTGGGAGGCGGAGCCGTCACCGTCGTAGTAGTCGTGGAGCATCGCCTCCACCGGCTCACGGTGAATGCTGCGGTCGGCGACGAACGCCGCCAGGGCCGTCGTGATCGGCACCGCCGACACCAGGCCGATGCTCCCCACGAGCGTGCGGACGATCTCCTGGGCGACGATCTCACTGGTCAGCACATCGCCGAGCTGGCGGCTGGACAGCGTGAAGAGCACCAGCAGCGGCAGTGACGCCCCGGCGTAGGCCATGACCAGGGTGTTGACGGTCGACGCGATGTGGTCCCGGCCGATGCGGAGGCCGGCGGCGTAGAGGCGCGAGAAGCCGTAGGCCGGGTTGGCCCGGTGCAGCTCCCACACCGCCGACGCCTGCGTGACGGTCACGTCGTCGAGGACGCCGAGCGAGCCGATGACGATGCCGCCCAGCAGCAGCCCCTGGAGGCTCACGCCCGACAGGGAGGCGGCCAGCAGCCCCGACTCCTCGCTGGCCATGCCGGTCAGGTGGGTTCCAGTCACGAAGATCCAGGCCAGCAGGCCGGTGATGAACAAAGCGCCGACCGTGCCGAGGACGGCGGTGGTCGTGCGGGCGTTGAAGCCGTGGGCCAGGTACAGGGTGACGAACATGATCGCCGCCGATCCGACCACGGCCACGGCCACCGGGTTCTTGCCGACCAGGATCGCCGGAAGGATGAACCGCACCAGCACGGCAAATGCGATCGCTAGGCCCCACAAGGCGAACAGCCCCCGCCACCGGGCGAAGACGACCACCGCCAGGATGAAGAAGACCGCCAGCGCCGTGAGCGGGCCGCGCCGCTGATAGTCGGAGAAGTACCAGCCGCCAGCGTCGGGGCCTTCGCCGCTGCCGACCCGTCCGACGACGATCTTGTCGCCGGTCTCGAGGACGGGGCTGTCGGCGCCCTGGCCGACCTCGACGTCGACCACCGTGCCGGCTTCGGGCCCGGCGCCCCTGGCCAGCTTGACGCCGGCGACCTGGCAGAGGACGGCCTGGTCGCCACTGCCTCCGCAGGGACGCAGCTCGACCTTGACGACCGTCCCGTCGGCCAGCGTGGCCGGGGCGCCCATGAAATCGGGGGTGGGCGGGTTGGCGTCGGCCGGCCAGAGGATGACGAGGCCGAGCGCGGTGGCGGTCAGCAGGGGGACGACGAGGATGAACAGCAGGAGCCGGGCGCGGGCGTGGACGCGCGTCGACCCCTTGTCCCCGTGGGAGTGACCCATGCCGGCATTGTCATCCGTCCGGCCCCGGAACCGGGGGACCCCCTGCGCTTCTAGTCGGCTCCGCCGACCCCGGCCGGCCTCCGCCGGCCTCCTCCTTGGCGCCGGGCTCCGCCCGACGCCGGCCGTGTCCGGAGCAGACCAGCTCGGAATCCAGGGCCTAGGTCTGGCCGGCGACGATGCTGGTGGCGATGTCGCCGGCCCGGGTGTCGGGGGCCGGTTCACCGGCACGGAGGGCGGCGATGGCCGCCTCCAGTTCCTCGGCGACGCGCTCGTCGTTGTCGAACATCTCGTCGGGTTCGGCGTTCTCGTAGGCCATGACGCCGAGCTCGATGAACGCCTGCTGGATCTTGTCGCTCCACAGGCCGATGCGCTTGACGATCGGGACGACCCGGGCGAACAGCGACATGCGGTAGACGTTCATGATGTCGGACTGGTCCATGAAGGCGAGGCACTCGTCGACCGGGAGGCCGAGCCTGTCGTACACCGGTTCGGCGACGATGCGATCGCGCAGAAGCCGGGCCGCCTCGATGACGAAGTCCTCCCGCTCGCTCCGTTCGGCGTCGGTGATGTCCTTGTACGCGTCCTGCAGGGCGAGTAGCCCGAAGGCGACGTGGCGGGCCTCGTCCTTCATCACATAGGCGTTGAGCGAGCGGGCCAGGGGATGCGAGGTGAAGTCCCGCAGGAGCGCGAAGGCGGCCAGGGCCACCCCTTCGATCATCACCTGCATACCGAGGTAGGTGATGTCCCAGCGGGGGTCGGAGATGGTCTGGTCGAGGAGCAGCGCCAGCTGGGGGTGGATCGGGTACGCCAGCTCCAGCTTCTCGTGCAGGAACTTGTTGTAGGCCTCGACGTGGCGGGCCTCGTCCATCACCTGGGTGGCGGCGTAGAACTTCGAGTCGACGTCGGGCACCGTCTGGACGATCTTGGCCGCACAGACCAGCGCACCCTGCTCACCGTGGAGGAACTGGGAGAGGAGCCAGGCGGTGTAGTGGTGTCGCGTCTCGTCCTTCTCGGCCCGGCTCATCTTCTCCCACGTCGGTGACCCGTAGATCGGGACGTAGGTGTCGGGCATGACCCCCTGGTCGGCGGGGTCGAGGTCGAGCGACCAGTCGATGAGGGTCTGGGCGTCCCACTGCTTCTTCTTGCCCTTCTCGTAGAGCGTGAGCAGCCGGTCCCGGGGCTCGTCGTACTCCCAGTTCAAGACCGTCTCGGTCCTGCCCTCGATGTGCCACTTCGTGGTCTCGACGGGAAGTGCGTAATGCCGCGTCGTCATGGCGCCCCCTCTTTCGCGGGCCGACGCTACCGGACCTGAGACAAGGTGACAACTGCCGTCCCGTTGTAAGCCGGCCGGGAGCCGGGCGCGCAAGAGGCGGCGGGTTGATCCCGCCGCCTCTTGGTCAATCAGTCGTGCGCGTGGTCAGTGCGAAGGGCTGCCGCCGCCGCCGCCACCACCGTCCCCGCCACCGGGAGGCTGCTCACCCTGGGAACCGCAGAGCGGCGTGGGCTTCAACGGGGCTCCCTCCCTGCAGAGCGGGTCCCCGCCACCGCCGCCGCCACCGCCACCGCCGCCTTCTTCGGCCGGAGTGGAGCTGGGCTGGCCACCGCCGCCGCCACCACCACCGCCGCCGCCACCGGGGGGCTGCTCGCCCTGGGAGGCACAGAGCGGCGTGGAAGCCAGCGGCGTGCCCTTGCACAGCGCGCCGCCGCCGTCACCGCCTCCACCGCCACCGTGTTCGCCGCCATGGTCGGCGGGACTGGCAGCGAAGGCGCCGGAGGCCCCGAACATCGTTAGTGCACCGGCAGCCAACACGACGGTCAGTTTCCGACTTCGGGTGTTGGGCATGTCGAAACTCCTTACTCCATCAGGTCCTGCTGGGGCGCGAGCGAAACAGTCCCAGCCGGGCGCGAGCACAACGTCTGGACGTTTGGGGGATTTGTGACCTTCGTCCCATACCCCCGGTTTTGTCTGGGAAACGTCACCAATCCCTTTGCCAGCAACTGACATGGGACGTCTTTCCAGCCGGATTCCCGCTCAAGTTCCGGCGCAATCGGGCCGAAATCACACGCATGTACTTTCGAATTACAGGCTTGTCTTTCCGCGCTGCCCGACGTCGCGCCTCCGCCGCCGAGCGCCACCCGTCGGCCTACGCCTCCGGCGGCGGCGTACCCGGGCCGTTCATGGCGTGGGACGGCGTGGCGACGCCGGGCGAGATCGGGCGGCCCGGGGATCTGCCCGTAGCGGCCGGTCAGCAACTGCGCCGCTGGGGTGCCCTCCTCGCCCTCGCCGGCCTGGCGCTTCCCGGCGTCAGCGCCGGCCGCGTCGCCCGCCAGCAGCCGCCGGAAGTGGCCGTCGTCGAGGCCAGCCAACACGCTCCCGCTTCAGGTCGAGGGTCCTGGGGCGAACTACCCGGTGGCATCGCGTGGGACACGGCCCCTGCAAACGCGGCGCCCTGGGAGGCCGGGATGGTGGAGGCGGACGGGAAGCCGCTTCCGACCGCCCCACCCCCCGGCCCGGTCCCGGTCGAAGGGATCCCGGCGCCGGCGGTGGCCGCCCCGGGTTCGGCGGGCGCGGGTGCGCCGCCGGCGACTCCTCGTCCGAACCCGGGCGCCGGCGAAACCGTCAGGTCGGTGCCGAACCAGTCGGTGGCGCCGCCCGCCGGCGTGGCCGACGATCTCGTGCCGGCTGACCGGGAGTACCTCCGGCCGATCCTCATCCGTTACGCCCAGGAGAACGGGCTGCCCGCCGACCTGGTGATGGCGCTGGCCTGGGTGGAGTCGAGCTGGCGGAGGAACACCGTCTCGGAGGCGGGCGCCGTGGGCGTCATGCAGTTGATGCCGATCACCGTCGAGTACGTCTCGAAGAAGCTGCTCGGCCTGCGCACCAATCTCGACCCGAGGAACGCGACGAGCAACGTGCGGATGGGCACGCGGTATCTCCGGCACATGCTCGTCCAGAGCCGGGGCAGCGTCCGGCAGGCGCTGATCGCCTACAACCAGGGGCTGACGTCGCTCCAGCAGAACGGGTCGTACAGCGTCGCCGAGCGCTACGCCGATC
>JAICGL010000158.1 GCA_025923175.1 Acidimicrobiia bacterium | reverse complement strand
TTCGGATCGGCTGCCGGCCTGTCTCGGTCTTCGGCGGTGGCGATGGCCCCGACTGCGAGCGGGAACGGGTACTGGGTCGTCACCGCCGACGGTCAGGTCTTCAACTTCGGCGACGCCGCAAACTTCGGGAAGACGCCGGCACTGTCCCACCCGATCGTCGGCGCCGCCGCAACGCCGAGCGGCGCCGGTCTCTGGCTGGTGGCGCGTGACGGCGGGATCTTTGGGTTCGGCGATGCCACCTTTTATGGCTCGACCGGTGCCATCAAGCTGAACCAGCCCATCGTCGGGATGGCGCGCACGCCGACGGGCGCCGGCTACTGGCTTGTCGCCCAGGACGGCGGGATCTTCTCCTTTGGGGACGCCGGCTTCTACGGCTCCACCGGCGCCATCAAGCTGAACAAGCCGATCAACGGGATGGCGGCCCTGCCCCGCCCGCTGAACTGACGGAACGCAGGAAGGTCGTCAGCGGACCAGGGCCTTGCCGTGCATGCCATAGGTCCAGTGGCCGGCCAGGTGGCAGCCGTATGCGACGTCGCCGGACGGGCCGAACGTCCAGGTCGTCTCCACTGTCGCCCCGGCCGGAACAGTCACCTCGCCCGGCACGGCTCCGGTATGGAAGTGGGGTTCGCCGCGCTCGTGGATGTCGTGGGTCTCGGCCGGGCCGATGATGAACTCGTGGTCGATCGGGTCGGCGTTGTGGATCACGAACCGAACGGTCGAGTTCGGCTTCACCGTGACCCGGTCCGGTTCGAACCGGCTGTAGCGGGCGGTGATCCCGATCGTCTTCGGGCCGGCGGCACCCCCGCCTTCCAGCATCCACGCCAGACCGCCGGCGAGGAGTGCACCGGCGATCGCGGCAACAACGATGACCCGCCGGGAACGCGGGCGCTCGGGTGGTGCGGGAGGAACGCCAATGCCGTCGGCCGGCCCGCCCTCGAGGGCGGGACCGGCTTCGGGCTCATGGATCAACGTCACGCCTGGCTCCGGCGGGTCCGCGTCTGCAGACCCCAGGCGGCAAGGCCGGCAGCGAGGGCGGCACCGCCCACAGCGGCGATCAGCACGGCTGCGGAGGAGTCGGAGCCGCCGTCACTGGCGGAGCGGGCGGGGGGCAGAGCGACGCCCGTCGGCGCGGGCGTCGACTGGGCGGCAGCGGCATCGGCCGGCGACTCCACGACAACCGGCAGCGACGGATCGATCACCGGTGTCGTGGTCGGCGGAGCCGGTGCCCCCGTGGTCGGTGTGGGCGCAGGCTTCGGGGCCGGCTTCGGCTTGGCGGAGGTGCTGGTGGGTGCGGCGGTGGTGGGCGTCGGTGCGGTGGTCGTCGGCGTCGGGGCCGGCGGGGCCTCCAGCCCGGCCGCTACGGCCGAGGGGGCGTGGTCACCGGTCTTGTCTATGGCCAGGTCGTGGCGGAGACGGCCGCTCTGCTCGGCGATCGCCAGGTAGCTGAACCACATCCGGTCAGGAACCCACTCCATGCCCTTGTCGGAGCGGAGGTCGTCGAGCAGCGACTTCGAGGCGAGTTCGCTGCGCTGGAGGGACACGCCGTTGTCCGGGAGGGGCAGCAGGTTCGGCTTGTCGGGCGTCAGCAGGAAGACGTCGGCGTCGATGATGTCCTCGGCGCCCTTCCCGAGACCGAGGATCCGCAACGGGACCCAGGGGTTCTCCAGGGGGATCGTCAGGTGGATCGGCGTCCCTTCGCCTTCCGGCTGGTCGCGTTCCTTGGCGGCGTCGGCATTGAAGCGGGCCGCCATGAAGATCGGCGACCGGGCGGCGTAGAACTCGAGCACCTCGGGAGCGTCGGGCGTGAGCTGGAAGCCGTGCTCGCGCGCCCACTGGCCAACCGACGCGCCGCCGCCCCGCAGGATCGTGATGTCGAGGGCGTCGATGCGGGTGTTGTAAAGCTCCTCGGCCGGCGGTGCGGCCTCGGCCCTCGAGTCAGAGGCCGTGCCTGCCGCCGCCTGCGGCGGGGCGACCTCGCGCTCGAGGCGCTGGAGCGTCCAGTCACCGGCCCGCTCGACCTTCGACGGGATCCCCGGCAGCGGGACGATGGAGCCGAACTCGGCGCCACCTCCCTGGAACGTGAACGACGTCACGTAGTGCTCGTAGCCGTCGGCCCAGGCGGCCAGGGTTGAAGCACGGGTCAGCTTGACGTTGCCGCCGGGCGTGACCAGCCCGGCGCAGGCGAGGGCGGGGCCGGCGGCCGCCATGGCGCAGAGCCCGGCGGCGGCCGACGCCAACAGCAGTCGGCGGAACGGTCGGTTCATGACGGAGCCTCCCCAGGCTTCGAGCGATGGATGGCGTGATCGGGCTATTGGATGGGAGACGGATACGGATCTCGGCGGAACCCGCCCTGGGCCACGAAGGCCCCTGACTGCACCTGGAAGACCACGCCTTCCGGGGTGCGGGAACGGGTACCGGGGCGGGTCTCGTAGGGCGGAGCCAGGCCGGACGACCAGCCGCTCAGCCCCCCGAGGGCGGCCTGGACCTCGGCCGGGGTATCAGCGTCCGCTCGCCAGATGGCAGCCGCCAACGACTTGGCGGTGGCCCATCCGTGGAGGACAGACGCCGACGTCCCGGCACCGGCCGAGCGGATGGCCTGCCCCTCGTCGCCGGCCGGGGCGACATAGGGCGAGACCACGCGGGCACCCTCGGGCAGATCGGCAGCGAGTGCGTCGTCGGCCAGCGAGTAGATGCCGGCCACGCCGGCCGGCGGGCGGTAGCCCTCGGCCCTGGCCTGCGCCACCCAGGCCTTGGCGGCGGCCGGATCGAGGCTGACGAACGCGGCGTCGGCGGGCGTGAGTGGCTTGTTGGCGGCCGGGTCGTACGTGACGACCTGCACGTTCGTGACCTTGCGTTGGGTCAGAACTGATTTGATGGCCGCGGGTACGGCGTCGCGGAGCGGGCCGGGAGCGGCGGGGACGTAGATGACCGCCTTGGTGCCGGCGGCGGCGTCGGAGGGGAACAGGGCATCGGCCGCCAGATGGCCCTGGCGCTCCGGGGCGCTGGCGAAGGAGAAGACGGCGCCATTGCCGGTTAGGAGGTCTTCCGTGGCGGTGAGGGTCTCGAGGAGCGGGCCGGTGACCCAGCCCGGCGCCCCTCCGGGCCCGGCCACCGGTAGGGACCCAAGGTTGACGGTGGCGATCGTGTTCGCCGCCGGCGCGCCGGAGGCGACCCGGACCAGCTCGATCGAGTGGCCCCGGACGCCGCCGGCCTGGTTGAGGCGGTTGATGTAGGCCCGGAAGCCGGCCTCCTGGGCCGCGTCACCGGTGATGATGCCGACCCGCAGCGCCGGCCCCGTCGGTGCGGGACTCGTCGATCTCTGCGGCTGGTTCGGCGCGGCGTCCTGCGACCCGCCCTCGGACGGCGAGGCGGACGGCGGGCCCGACGTCATCGCCGGTGCGCCTGAGGAGTCGCCGGGGGCGGGCGAGCTGTAGAACGGCGGGGCCGGACCGGGATCAGACGTCGCCGGGGCCGGGGCGCCGCCGGACGGCTCCGGCGACGTCGGGACGGCGGGACTCGTCGGCGACGGCGTCTCCGTGCTGCCGGCACCGGGAGCCTGCGGACCCGTCGTCGACGGCGACGGCCTGGTCGGACGGGTTGCCCTGGTCGTGGGGGAGGCACCCGCCGGGGCGGTGCTGGCCGGCGATTCCGCCTCGGTCGAGGCGCCGGCGTCCGAGGGGAGAGACGCCGGCGTCTCGAGCGTGGTGGTCGTCGGCCCGCCGGCCGCCTCGATGTCTCCCGACCCGGGGTTGCCGCCCCGGCCTGCCAGCCCCGCCACCATGACGACGAGCAGCAGCACGGCCGCCACCGACGACCACGCAGCCAAGACCTTGCGCCGCCTGCTTCCCAGCGAGACGACGTCGCCCGGCGCCGGCGAAGTGGAGGGGGAGGCGGCGGCTTCGGCGAGGAGGGCCGACTCCAGGCGGGCCCGGAGCGGCTCGGGAAGGGGCCGGGGGGCGTCAAGCGATTCGGCGTCCGCCGGGACCGGTAGGCCGCCGGCCACGGCGGCCAGTAGCGCCGCCTCCAGCCGGGCGCGCAGCTCCGGCGGGAGGGGCCGCTCGGCGTCAAGCCCGTCAAACGGGAATTCGGGTTCCTCAGTCACCCGAATCACCTTCCAGGGCCCGGCGCAGGCCGTCGCGGGCCCGCTGGAGCAGCGATTGCACCTGGACCGGGGAACGGCCCAGCTCGTCGGCGATCTGAGACACCGACAGGTCGTCGAGGTACTTCATGACCAGCACCTGGCGGTGCACGGCGGGGAGCAGCCCGAGCGCCCGGACGATCTCGTCGCGCCGTTCCACCTCGTCGCGGCCACCGCTCGACGCCCCGGCCAGGCCGCCGATGCCGCCCAGCAGCGCCAGGCCGCTCTCGGCCACTGCGTGGCGGCGCTCCGCCTCGTAGTGGCGGGCCAGCCGCCGACGGGCGATCGCGCACGCCCACGTCCGCAGCGAGGCGTCGCCTCGGAACGTCGGAGCTGAGCGCAGCGCTTCGATCAGGGTCTCCTGGAGCAGGTCCTGGGCGACAGGCTCGTTGCCTCCCACCCGTGCGAACACGAACCCGTAGACGACGGGGCCGATCGAGTCGATGAGGGCGCGCACCGCGTCAGGGTCACCGCCGGCCGCGCCGGTCAGCAGCGCGCTCTCCGTCGGGTACCGCTCCGCTTGCATTCGACCTCGTCTCCCCCTATCGAGCCCTTAGTGGCGCCGAGAACGGGAAATCAACCGCGCCTCTGGCAGGATTTTCGGCCATGCCGAGCCAGCGGGAGCGCATTCGTATGACGGACGGCGAGGCGGCGGAGTTCCTCGCCACCGAACGGACCGTCCAGGTGGCGTCGATCGGGCCCGACGGCACACCGCACCTCGTCCCCATGTGGTTCGCCGTGATCGACGGCCGCATCGCCTTCTGGACCTACGCGAAGTCGCAGAAAGCGCTCAACCTGCTCCGGGACCCCCGGGTGACCTGCCTCGTCGAAGCGGGCGACTCCTACGGAGAGCTGCGCGGGGTGTCAATCACCGGCCGCGCCGAGATCGCCGACGACTACGAAACGGTGTTCGACGTAGGGGTAGCGGTCTATTCCCGCTACCAGGGCGACATGAACCACGCCTCCCGCCAGGGCGTCGAACACGAGGCCCGCAAGCGGGTGGCCGTCTTCGTCAACCCGGAGAAGGCGACCAGCTGGGACCACCGCAAGCTCTAGCCAAGCAGTTCTTCCGACCGCTACAGGGCGCTGGTGGCAGTCATCCCGACGATCGGCTGGTTCAGGCGGATATTGCCCGTCGATCCGTAGAAGCGGGAGTCGCCGAAGGCGAAGATGCCGCCGTCGCGGGCGACCAGCCAGTACCCGCCGCCTTTGGGGCTGGGAGCCATGCCGACGGCGGGCTGGGCCAGGTTCCCCGCGCTGCCGAAACCGCGGGCGTCGCCGAAGGTGTACACCGCTCCGTCGGTCCCGGCGATCCAGTACCCCTTGCCGCTCCGGCTCGACACGAGGCCGGCGATCTGAGCCGACTTGGGTGGCGCCCCATGGTTGCCGGCGTCGCCGAAGTTGTAGACGGTGCCGTCGCGGGCCACGCACCAGTAGCCCTTCCCCGACGGGGTGGCGGCGAGGCCGACGATGTTGCCGACATTGGTCGGGGCTCCGAAGAACGCGGCGTCGCCGAAGGCGAAAATGCCGCCGTCTCGGGCGACGAACCAGTAGCCCTTGCCGGTGGGCGTCGAGGCCATGCCCACGATCGGCTGGTTGAGCCGGATGTTGCCGGTCGACCCGAAGAAGCCCGCGTCGCCGAAGGCGAAGATGCCGCCGTCGGCGGCGACCAGCCAATACCCTTTGCCCGAGGGGCTGGCGGCCATGCCGACAATCGGCTGCCGGAGGCGAAGATTCCCGGTCGAGCCGAAGAATCCGGCGTTGCCGAAGGCGAAGATCCCGCCGTCGGCGGCCACGAACCAGTAGCCCTGAGGGGTCTGCTCGTTGTCGACGATCGTCCCGAAGGCCTGGGTCCGCCCCAGCACGGCATTGGAGGGACTGCTCAACATCAGGGAGAGCGTCTCGTCCGCCTCGTTCCGGGTGTCGCCGTTGATCGCGACGACGACCGTCTTGGTCGTTTCTCCTGGATTGAACTTGAGGCTGCCGCTGGCGGCCTGGTAGTCGTCCGGCGCCCCGGCCGACCCGTTGGCGGTAGCGAATGCCACGCTGACCGGCTTGGCGTCCGGCGCGGACAGCGTGACCGTGAAGGAAAGTGGGGTGGTGCCCGAATCTCCTTCGGGGGTCGCGGCGTCGCCGACATTCAACGCCGGGCTCGAGAAGCTAGCGGAGAGAAAGGAGCTGTTGGCACCATTCCAGTTCGCCGCGAGGAAACTTCCCGCTGGGGGCGCAGTGCTGAAGTAGTCGTCGTGGCGGCAGTCGAGGAGCGCCTCATGATCCGCTGGGCAGACGTCGCGGAGTCTCAGGAGCGGGCTGCCGTCGGCGTAACACATGCGGTCGTCATCGTCGCTGCAATGGCCGTTGGCGGAGCCATTGGGGGCGTTGGGCAGGACAGCCCCGAGGCTGTGCATCAGTTCGTGGGCCTCCACTGACTGCCCACGGGAGCCGAGCCCCCAGCATCCTGAATCGATCCGGGACACGGAGGAGGGGACGCCCGGTCGGCCGTTGTTGAAGTTGTCGGCCGTGGGCCGGCTGTCGGCGTAGTACGTGGCGATCCCACAGAGGACCGTCGAATCCATCCACACGAGATACTTGCGATCGGAGCGGTTGTATCCCAGCGCCTGGAGTTCGGCGATGGTGTTCTCCAGGGTGTCGTCGCCGTTGGGGGTGAGGGTGACCGGTGTTACCACCAGATCGCAGTTCTGGTCGGTCACGAACCGGATCCGGCGGGTCCCACCGGTCTGGGCCGCGCTCGCCTGGAACACGGCATCGGTCTCTGCGGCCCACTGCCGGATGGACGGCAGCACCTGGGAATAACGGTCGCGGCGGTCGCCGGGAACGGCGTACAGCGCCTGGACTCGGTTGCCGTCGCGGCCATCTCCATAACAGCCGATCCCCGGCGTCGCCGCCGCCTTGGTCGGGGCGTCACCAGGCGGGTCATGGAAGATCAAACCCTGGGCCCGGCCGGGCGCATGGAGCGGCTGTGGCACGCGGAAGTCGACGCCGTCGGGCGCCGGATCGGCGCCGTGGGTGCACAGCGCCCGCCCGTCCCGCAGCGGGATGATCCTGAACGTCCCACACAGGGCCACCATGTCCTGCAGCGACGGGGCGGGCGTTCCGGCACCGGCGCTCTGGGGCAGGGGGCCGAAGGCGGCACCACCCATGAAAACCACAGCGGCCAGCACACGGCCGGCCACCAAGGCGCGAGAACACCTGCGGCTGTCCGACATCCCAAGCTCCTGCGCTTTTCCCGAACCACCCTTGCGGTAGTTCCGACGATTCTCTTTCGAGCGACCGCCCCGGCCGGTATTTGCGGCAATCGTAAGTCATTAATTACATAAAGCTCGCTTCGAAGTCTTCCCGGCAAACGCATCATACGCACGATCTGGTTGCAGGTCACGGTGGAGACCCTTATGGTGAATCCCCGGGCATCGACTTAGCCAAAGGCTCGAAGTTCCCAGCGTCGCGACTCTCGGGAAGGCAAATGTTTCGTTTTCGGCGGGCGTTTTTGCCGACGCGCCGATGCGCCACTGAATCAATGGCGCTGGCGACTCTCATAAGTGCTATCGCCGTTGTTGTGCCCTATGAAGCGCCGGCTAATCGACTGCTGTGGCCCGCCGCTATCCCCAATGACCCTGTCTACGCCGAGTTGCAGGCCACCTATCTGAAGACGGTCAACGTTCCGGCGGCGTGGGAAGAGACGACCGGTTCTCAGGACGTGGTCGTCGCCGTGCTGGACAGCGGCGTCGACGCACAGCATCCCGATCTGGCCGGGCGTCTCGTGGCCGGGAGGAACGTCGTTGCGCGGAACGACGACACCGCCGACCCGGGAGGCCACGGCACGATGATGGCCGGCATCCTCGGCGCCGTGACCAACAACGGCCTGGGCATCGCCGGCGTGGCCTGGGCGGCGAAGATCATGCCGGTCAAGGTCACGAAGCCCTCTGGCCTCGCTACCGACGGCGACGTGGCGGCGGGAATCATCTGGGCCGTGGACAACGACGCCGATGTCATCAGCATTTCGCTGAGCGCCCCGATCAAGAACAACAACGTCATGCAGGACGCCGTCAATTACGCCACAGCGCGAGATGTCCTGGTCGTCGCCGCCGCCGGCAACCACGGCCGCGACCTCAGCGAAAATTGCGTCTGGATACCGGCCTGCCTGCACGAGCTGCCCAACGTCGTCACCGTCGTCG
>JAICGL010000157.1 GCA_025923175.1 Acidimicrobiia bacterium | reverse complement strand
TGTGCCCCGGGCGACGACGTCGAGGTCGACATCGGAGCCCATCCGCTTGTCCTTGGAGTGGACGTCGAGGATCTCGCGCCGCTCCGACTGCGTCGGCAGGGGTACGACGATCTGGCGGTCGAACCTGCCGGGCCGGAGGAGAGCGGAGTCGAGGATGTCGGGCCGGTTGGTGGCGGCCATCATCACGATTCCCTCGGTGGTCTCGAACCCGTCCATCTCCGAGAGCATCTGGTTGAGGGTCTGCTCCCGCTCGTCGTGGCCGCCGCCGAGGCCGGCCCCCCGCTTGCGGCCGATCGAGTCGATCTCGTCGACGAAGATGATCGCCGGGGCCTGTTTGCGGGCGGTCTGGAACAGGTCGCGGACCCGGGCGGCGCCCACGCCGACGAACATCTCCATGAAGTCGGAGCCGGTGACCGAGATGAAGGGCACGCCGGCCTCGCCGGCCACGGCCCGGGCGATCAGCGTCTTACCGGTGCCCGGAGGGCCGACCAGCAGGACGCCCTTCGGGATGCGGGCACCGATCTCCTTGAACTTCCCGGCGTTCTTCAGGAAGTCGACCACCTCGGTGATCTCTTCCTTCACGCCGCTGTAGCCGGCGACGTCAGCGAACGTCGTCTTGGGTTTCTCGGTTGTGTAGACCTTCGCCTTGCTCCGCCCGATGTTCATGATCCCGGCCATCTGGCCCTGGGCGCGCCGTCCCATCCACCACCACAGGCCCACCAGCAGGAAGATGGGCAGGAACCAGACGATCATCGACCCGATGAAGTCGGACGAGCGGGGCTTGTAGTTGCGCTTCACCTTGTGCTCGTCGAGGAGCTTGATGTCCTCGTCCGGAATCGCTTGCTGCGGCCCGTTGACCTGGAACTCCTCGCCGTCCTTGAGGACGCCGTCGATCTTCCCCGTCATCTGGTCGATCCGCACACGGTCGACCTGGTCGGCTCGCACGTTGTCGAGGAACTGGGCGTAGCCGAACTCGTCCCGGTTGGTGCTGCGGCCCATGTTCCCGAGGAGCAGAGCCGAAACGACCAGCATGGCTACCAGCCAGGGCACCCAGCGAGGCCAACTGGTCTCGGAAGCCCCCGGGGGGCGGGGCGGCCCCGCGCCCGGCTGACGGGGGTCTGACTGGCGTCGGGGAGTCACACGCCCATCGTAGGACCGGCGCCCTGCCAGTTGGGACCAGCCAGGGGATCGGGGGATCCTGAATTCCAGAATCCCCTTGACGGGACTTCGAATCTGTGCTATGTTGGTCTTTGTCTTCCGCAGGGGCCCAAACCGCAAGGTTGAAGGTCACTGCGGAAGACTTTTTTGCGTTCTTGTGCGGCGGCGACCGGGTGAATTCCCTGGTCGCCGCCCCTTTTTGCGTCGGTGGCTGGCTGCTCCCCGACCCGGGTCCGACCCCCGGGCGGGCGCAGTTGAGGCCCCCGAGAGTGGGCGAGAATCTTAGGTAACAGGCTGTTACCTAAGATGCCTAGTTGCCCTGCGCCAGGAAGAGGATCGTGGTCGTCAGGTTGAAGCCGGCGTGGATGAAGATCGACGTCGACAGGTTGCCGCTGCGCAGGGCCACGACGGCGAGGACGGCCCCGAGGGCGGTCAGGGCCGGGAGGAACGGCAGGGTGTTGGGGTCGCCCACGTAGTGGACGAGGGCGAAGATCACTGCCGAGAGGAGGACGGCGGTGGCGGGCGCCATCTTCCGCAGGAGCGCCCGCAGCAGGACGCCGCGGAACAACAACTCTTCGACGATCGGCGCGAAGACCACCGCCCCCATGACGAACAGAACGATGGTGAGGGCGTCGCGGTGGTCCTTGAGGTCGCTCAGGAGCTGCTGGTTCTGGGCGTCCGGGTCGATTTGGAGGATCGGCAGGAGGGCCAGGGTCAGGACGATCTCGAGGGTCGCTCCCACCACCAGCGCTTTGGCGTCCCGGAGCCGGATGACAAGGCCGAAGTCCGCCGCGAGGGACTTCTGGCCCTTGAGCCGGGTGACGTAGACGACGGCCAGGACCACCGTGAGCTGCTGGGCCGGGAGGATGACGCCGAACACCAGCTTGGTGTCGATATCGGTTCCGCCCTGGCTGGCGTAGAGCGGGAAGCTGGCCAGGATCGCCCCGAGGTAACCGGCCATCCAGCACAGCAGGGCATCGGGGAGGCCCCAGGCGATCCGGGCAGGCCGGGTGACCGGCGCCCCGGGCGTGGCCGAGGTCAAGGTTCGACGCCGTCGGCCGTAGGTGCGGCCTCGCCGGGAGACCGGCCCGCCCTGGCCGAGCCGAGGTAGCGGGACCGGAGTTTCCCGTCCTCCCTCCAGTAGGCGTACCAGTACGGACCGTGGGGGCAGCGGGTGCAGTTCGCCTTGCCGCAGCGCACCTCTTCCCGCCGGTAGGTGACCTTGGCGCCCTCGGGGACGCGACCGGCACCGCGCTGCTCGAGCAGGTCCTGGGCCAGGATCACGAGCCGGCGGAGCTCGGGTTCCGACAGCGACCGCACGTCGGCGATGAGCGACCGGTCGAGACCCATCTCGCGAATCTACCGGCCCCCCCGTCGCAGGACGGTTGCCGCTGCCGGCGGGGGCCGTTCGTGAGAAAAAAGGAGGAACCGGCTCAGCGGTGCCGAACGCCCCGAGCTTGTTCATCGGTAAGGAACCGGTTTCAATGGGGAGGAAAGCTGGGGAGCTAGCGGGGGGTTCACGATGGCACGCGCGTGGAGCAGGGTGGTCGTAGGGGCGGCGCTGGGGGCCGTCACTTTGTTCGGGTTAGGGGGTGTCGCGCTCGCCGCCGAAGGGGGCCGGGTGAAGCAGTCGCCGGGCCCCGAGCCGGGCAGCCCGGAGCAGATGGAGTACTTCGCCGATGAGTGCCGCAAGGAGTTGCAGCGGCCGCCGACGGCGGCGCCCGGTGTCGGCCGCATGGAGAACGTCACCTCGCCGGGGCCGGGGGTGGCCGTGGCCGGCGACGTCATCGACGTCAGCCTGTCGTGGGACCCGGCCGACTTCGACGACACCTGGATCCAGAAGGTCCTCAACTGCGTCTCGATCGACGGCGAGGCCGTGCCGGAGCTGACCCACGAGGAGCGCCCGGCACCCAACGACGGCACCTACGGCCGTGAGCTGGTCGTCCCGGAGGACATCGAGAGCGGCCACCTGCTCTGCGAGCAGGGTTTCCTTTACGGCAACCTGAGCCGCGGCGGCTACTCGCTGATCTCGAGCCCGCGGGTCTGCTTCACCACTGAGGCGGCCCCGCCGCCTCCGGCGCCGACGACGACGACGGCACCGCCGACCACCACGACCACGGTCGCGCCGACCACGACGACCACGGAAGCTCCGGCGCCCGCCCGGGTGGCGGCCGGCGTCCCGGCTCCGCTGCCGGCGCCGGCGCCGAAGAAGGAGTTGCCGAAGACCGGCCCCCACGACCGTCTCCTCCTGCTCGGTGGCGGTGGGGCGCTGGCACTGGGCGGCCTGGGAGTGGCCGCCGGCGCCCGCCGGAGGCGGGCCGGGCAGAGCTGATCGCCTCGGGTGCGGTGGCCGGGCTGCAAGCGGGCCCGGGCACCGCACATCCGAGTGTTAGCAAACCTGGACAAATGGGAAGGGCTTCCCTTCGGAGGGCTATCCGCGCCCTGGGGAGGGAGCTGAAATGCGTGGTCGAACCGTGGCCGGCGCCGTCGGGTTGGGGTGCGCCGGTCTGACTTTGCTCGCGATGCTCACGCTGGTTGCACCGGAGGCCGCCGAGGCTCTGGACTCGCCTCGGGGGAACTCTCCCGGCGGGCAATGCGGACCAAGGTCGGACCGACGGGACTGCCAGATGCCTCAGGGCAGCATGGAGTCCGACTGCCAAGACGCCATCATGAACACCCGCCCCGGGGGATCCGGGGCCGTGAAGCTCAGTGCCGATGTGGCGGACCGAGCGAAAGTGGCGCCCGGGCAGGACATCACCATTCGTCTCACCTGGGACCCGGAGGCCTGGTCGGGTGACCAGCTCGACATGGCGCTGGCCTGCGTCCAGGTGAAGGGCGCCCTCGATCCGGACCTCTCGGGCCAGGAGCGGCCCACCGCCAATGACGGATCGTTCCAGTACCGGCTCCACGTCCCCGACAACATCAAGCCCAACTGTGACATCTGCGTCCAGGGCTTCCTGGCCGGCATGGATGACGAGGGCCAGCCCGCCCAGGTGGGGAGCAACGAACAGTGCTTCATGTCAGGCCCGCCCGCGACGCCTGAGACGCCCGCTACGACGCTGCCAACCCCAGCGACCACGCCGACGACGAGTGCCCGGGCGCCGGCCGAGGTGCCGGCCCAGGTCGCCGGGAGCAACGTGGCACGTCCGGCGCCCGCGCCGACCCCCGCCGCCCAGCCCGTCCTCATCGGCGAGCTGCCCCGCACCGGACACTCGTTCACCCAGGTCGGGGCGGCCAGCGCGGGGCTCACGCTGGCCCTTGGCGGTCTGGCGCTGATCTGTGGCGCCGGCCGCCGCCACCGCCGTCGCGCCGCCGGTTGACGGCCGTAGGGGCGGAGGGCTAGTCCCTCGACAGAAAAATGCCGCTGCCCCTGGCCGTTTCGTCCGAAAGGACGGACTGTCAGGGGCAGAGGCGAACCCGGTGGGCGGATCGCGGCTGGCATGCTAAAGGGGTGCGCCTGTCCCCTCGCGAGCGCTGGATCGGATTCTTCGCGGTCGCTGCCACCGCGCTCTACGTCTGGTTCACGCTCCAACCGGATCTGCTGCTGTCGAACACCACGACCAACGGGGGCGATACGGGCGCGCATGTGTGGTGGCCGGCCTACCTGCGCGACCACATCCTGCCGAAGTGGCGCCTGACCGGCTGGACGCCGGACTGGTACGCCGGGTTCCCCGCCGGCGTCTTCTACTTCCCGCTGCCGTCGCTGTTGATCGTCATCCTCGACGTCGTCCTTCCCTACAACGTCGCCTTCAAGCTGGTGACGGTGCTGGGGCCGGTCCTGCTGCCGGTGGGGGCCTATTTCTTCGCCAAGGGCATCGGCGCCCGCTGGCCCGGGCCGCCGCTGTTCGCCATCGCCACCCTGCCGTTCCTCTTCTACACCGGCTACACGATCTGGGGCGGCAACCTGGCGAGCAACCTGGCCGGCGAGTTCTCGTTCACCATCGCCCTGGCCGTGGGGCTGTTCTTCATGGGCGCCCTGGCCTGGTCGCTCGACGAGCGGAAGGGGCTGGCGCTGCCCGCCGCGCTGCTCGCCGCCACGGTCATGAGCCACCTCATCGTGGCCGTTTTCGTCGCCGTCGGCGCCATCGTGATCTGGCTGCAGCGGCGCCCGCTGCGGAACCTGCCGCCGGCGCTCGGCGTGGCGGTCGTCGCCTTCTGCGTGACGGCGATCTGGTCGGTGCCGCTCATCCTGCGGCTGGGCTACACGACCGACATGGGCTGGACGAAGGAGAAGCCCTTCGGAGCTGACGCAACCATCAGCTGCTTGTGGACCAATGCCAAGTGTCAGAACCTGATACCTGACGACCTGCACTGGGCCTTCTGGCTGGCTGCGCTGGGGGCGCTCGTCGGTCTTGTCCTCCGCCGGAAGGCCAACAACGGGCTCCTGGCGATGGCCGTCGTGTTCGGGGCGGCCTTCGTGCTGATTCCCGAGGCCCGGTTGTGGAACGCCCGGCTGCTGCCGTTCTTCTACCTTTCGGTGCTCTTCCTCGCCGCCGGCGGGGTGGCCGAGATCGCCATCCTGCTCGCCCGGGCCGCCCCGGGCATCGGCTGGGCGCTGTGGCGCGCCGTGTCGACACCCGAACCGGAACCGTCGGAGCTTCCGGCCGTGGACGACGCCTCGGCCGCGCCCACCCTCGCCCCGTCGCCGATGCCGCCGCCACCACCGCCTCCGCCAGTTGGCGATCATCCGCTTCCCGTCCATCCGGCCGTGCAGGCCGTGCTCGGCCCGCCCGAGCCCGATGCCTTCCCGGCGCAGGGTCAGGGGACATCGGCCGGGAGCCGATGGGCGGCGGCCTGCGCCTGGGCCGTCCCAGCGCTCGTCGTGCTCGTCGCACTCGTCGGCGCCAGGCAGTACACGATGCAGACGCGGAACTTCCTGCCGTCCTGGATCCGGTGGAACTACAGCGGCTACGAGGCCAAGCCGGCCTACGCCGAGTTCCGCGACGTCATCACGACGATGGACAAGCTGCCGCCCGGCCGGGCGCTGTGGGAGCCGTCGTCGGGCATCGACAAGTACGGGACGACCCTCGCTCTCGAGCTCCTGCCGCACTTCACCGACGGGAAGATCGGATCCATGGAGGGGCTCTACTTCGAGTCGGCGGCCACCACGCCGTACCACTTCATGGTGGTCTCGGCGCTGGCCAAGAGCCCGTCGAACCCGGTGCGGGGTCTGAGCTACCGCACGCTGAACGACTTCGACCTCGGTGTGGCGCAGATGCGGCTCATGGGGGTGCGCTACTACATGGCTCAGTCCGACGAGGCCAAGTCCGAGGCCGACGCCAGGCCCGAACAGTTGAAGCTGGTGGCCCAGACCGGAGCAGAGGATGTGGCGCCCCAGGTCGCCAACTGGAAGATCTACGAGGTGCTCGACGCGCCCCTCGTCGAGCCCCTCCGCAACGAACCGGTCGTTCTCGACGGGGTGTCCCACAAGCACTGGCTGGAGCCGTCGAGAATCTGGTTCGACGACATCCAGGGCCTCGACCGGCCCCTGGCCGACGGTGGGCCGGCGGAGTGGGTCCGGGCCGGCGAGCAGGATGCCCGCTTCACCCCCAAGAAGCCCCTCAAGGCCGTGACCGTCAGCAACATCGAGAGCGGCGACGACACGGTGAGCTTCGACGTCTCCGAGCCGGGTGTCCCGGTGCTGGTCAAGACGTCGTACTTCCCCAACTGGCAGGTCACGGGAGCGAAGGGGCCCTGGCGGGCCAGCCCCAACCTGATGGTTGTGGTGCCGACCGACACGCACGTCGAACTGCACTACGGACGCACCGGCGTCGACTGGGCCGGGATCCTCCTCACCGCCGTCGGTCTGGTCGGGTTGGCCGGCCTGGCCGCCTGGAAGCTCGAGCCGCTCCCGGCCGGGTCGCCGTGGTGGAGGCGCCAGGAGGAGCCGGGCGCTCCTCCCGCAGGGCCGGGTGACGGGCCGGAGCCCCACTCCGAAGAGGAACCCACGCCGCTGCGGGTCTAACCGGGGTCCGCCGCGTCCCCGCACTAGCATCCGGCGGTCTATGGGGAACGGGCTCGACACCATCTTCAAGGCGTACGACGTGCGGGGCGTCTATCCCGACGAGATCGACGAGGACGTCGCCCGACGTATCGGTAATGCATTCGCCGTCTTCACCGGCGCCGAGCGTCTGGTGGTGGCGTACGACATGCGGCCTTCGTCGGTGCCGCTATCGGCCGCCTTCATCGAGGGGGCGACCATGGCCGGGGCTTCGGTGGTCGACGCCGGGCTGGCCTCCACCGACCTCATCTACTTCGCCGCCGGCCGGCTCGACGCTCCCGGCGCCATGTTCACCGCCAGCCACAACCCTGCCCAGTACAACGGAATCAAGCTGTGCAAGGCCGGGGCGGCACCTGTGGGGCAGGACACGGGCCTCAACCAGATCAAGGCGGCGGTGGCCGAAGGGCGCCTGGAACGGGCCGACACCCCCGGCACCGTCACGAAGCAGAGCCTGATCGAGGACTTCGCCGCCCACGTCCGCAGCTTCGTGGATGTGAGCAAGCTGACACCGATGACGATCGTGGCCGACACGGCCAACGGGATGGGCGGCCTCGTCGTTCCCCGGGTTTTCGAGGGCCTGCCGTTCAATCTCACGATCCTGTTCCCCGAGCTCGACGGCACGTTCCCCAACCACCCCGCCGATCCGATCCAGGCGGAGAACCTCCGTGACCTCCAGGCGGCGATCCGGGAAAAGTCGGCCGACGTCGGGCTGGCATTCGACGGCGACGCCGACCGGGTGTTCCTGGTCGACGACCAGGCCCAGCCGCTGTCGGGCTCGCTGACGACGTCGATCGTGGCCAAGGGCATCCTGGCCACCAATCCCGGCGAGACGGTGGTCCACAACCTGATCTGCTCCCGGGCCGTGCCCGACATCATCCGGGAGATGGGCGGCACGCCCGTCCGCACCCGGGTGGGGCACAGCTTCATCAAGGGGGTCATGGCCGAGACAGGGGCGATCTTCGGCGGGGAGCACTCCGGCCACTACTACTTCCGGGACAACTGGCGGGCCGACTCCGGCATCATCGCCGCCCTGGTGGTGCTGGCCCAGCTGTCGGAGGCGGGGGTGCCGCTGTCGGAGCTGCGCAAGCCGTTCGAGCGCTACGCCGCCTCGGGGGAGATCAACACCAAGGTCGCTGACCAGAAGGCGGCCATGGAAAAGGTGGCCGACGCCTATCCCGACGC
>JAICGL010000156.1 GCA_025923175.1 Acidimicrobiia bacterium | reverse complement strand
CGCCGCCACGGTCGGCCCCGAGGGCGTCCGCTGCGCCGAAGCCGCCACCTGACCTCTATTGCTCCGCTTGGCGGCGGGTGGCCAGCCAGCGGGTCAGGATCCAGGCGAAGACCGCCGAGGCGACCGACGAGTAGACGAGGTTGAGGGCGACGCCGAGTTCCGGGTCGATCCCGAGGCGGTGGAGTTCGTCGGCCTTCGAGCCGGCCACGCCGCTCCGCAACTGCCAGGCCGATCCCAGCACCCCGAGAATCTGGGCGCCGAGGAGGACGGTGCTGATCGTCAGCCCCACCTGGTTGGCTCGCAGGACGGCGAGGGCGAGGAAAGCCAGGCCGGAGGCTGCGGCAACAAACGGCAGCGCCGCAACAACGCCCGTCCGCCGCCAGGCCAACGGTGCCGTCCAACCGGCGAGGGCCACCCCGACCAGCCATAGGGCGGCGACGGCGGATCTCAGCCGCCGGTCGAAGACAGGGTGCAGCGGTCTCGGAACGATGCACCACGATCCCGCCGGGGCGGCGAAAGGTGCGAACCGGGACGAGATTTTCGTCGTGGCGTCGTTGTGACGCCATTCTGGCGCTCCCCGTCTTGACCTGATGCCATTATGGCATCATAGTGGTGCCATGGACTTGAGTCTGTATGTCGAGAGCCTCCAGCGCCAGCTGGCCGTCGCGGCCGAGGCGGGCGGAGAGGAGGCGCAGGCGGTGGCCACCCGACTCGCCGCCCCCCTCGACTCGGCCATCCGGCTCACCGTGCAGGACGCCCTGACCGCGGCCGCCGAGGAGATCACCGTCGAGCTCGCCCCGGGGGCGGTCGAGGTGCGGCTGCGGGGCCGGGAGGTCGAGTTCGTGGTGACACAGCCGCCGGCCGAGCCGTCGGCCGGCGAGGGGGGCGGTGACGATAGCGGCGGTCTGCTTCCGCCCGTCGAAGGCGACGAAGGGTCGATGGCGCGGATCAATCTCCGCCTGCCCGACCACCTGAAGGCCCGCGTCGAGCAGGCCGCCGGTCGGGACGGGCTTTCCGTCAACGCCTGGCTCGTGCGGGCGGCGGCCGCCGCCCTCGACCGAGCCGGTCCTGATCGCCGCCGCGCACCGTCGTCGCCGCGCGGCTCGCAGCACTACACCGGCTGGGCCCGTTAGCCGGCGCCCGTTCGTTTCCGAGACTTCAGAGCACACAAGGAGTTCCTATGCCCACCTTCGATTCGCGCGGCCCGATCTCGGTCAATGTCGAGATCGGCGTCGGCGAGATCCGGATGATCGCCGGGGACCGCACCGACACCGTCATCGAGGTCCGCCCCGCCGACCCGTCCAAGAAGGGCGACGTCCTCGCCGCCCAGCAGACCACCGTCGACTACTCCGAGGGTGCGCTGCGCATCAAGTCCCAAAAGGGATGGCGGCAGTACTCGTTCCGGGGCGGAGCGGAGGCCATCGATGTCGTGATCGAGCTGCCGGCCGGCTCAACCGTGGCCAGCGAGGCCGGGGTGGGGATGCTGCATGCCACCGGCCGTTTCGGCGACATTCGCCACAAGAGCGGCGCCGGTGACGTGCACGTCGACGAAGCGGCCGGCGTCTCACTGAAGACGGGGGCCGGTGATATCACCGTCGGACGGGCGACCGGCGGCGACATCGCCACCGGCTCCGGTGCCGTGCGGCTCGGCACCGTCGGCGGCGCCGCCGTGGTCAAGAACTCCAACGGCGACACTGAGATCGGCGACATCGCCGGTGACCTTCGGGTCCGCGCCGCCAACGGCAAGGTGAGCGTCGACCGGGCGCAGTCCACCGTGGCGGTCACGACCGCCAACGGCGACATCCGCCTCGGCGAGGTCGTCCGCGGCGCCGTCGTCGCCAAGACCGCCTACGGCCGCATCGACGTCGGCATCCGCGACGGCGTGGCCGCCTGGCTCGACCTCAACACCGCCTTCGGCAAGGTGCGCAGCGAGCTCGACGCCTCCGAGCAACCGGCCTCCGGAGAGGACGTGGTGGAGCTCAAGGCCCGTACCGCCTACGGCGACGTCACCGTCCGCCGTGCGGCGGCTACTTCCGGAGGGGAGGACCGGTGAGCGCCACCAGACATGCCATCGAGGTGAGGAACCTCGCGAAGGGATACAAGGGAGTACCGGTTCTCCACGACGTCTCGTTCACCGTCGGGCGGGGCACGGTCTTCGCCCTGCTCGGGGCCAACGGCTCGGGCAAGACGACCACGATCAGCATCCTGACCACGTTGATCAAAGCCGACGCTGGGACGGCGCGCGTCGCCGGGTTCGACGTGGCGAAGCAGCCCACCAAGGTCCGCGAGCAGATCAGCCTGACCGGACAGTCCGCCGCGGTGGACCATTTGCTCTCCGCCCGGGAGAACCTGGCGCTGATGGGCGAGTTGCGCCACCTCGCCGATCCGCGGCAGACCGCGGCGGACCTGCTTGACACATTCGACCTCAACGAGGCTGCCGACCGCCGCCTGCTGACCTTCTCGGGCGGGATGCGCCGGCGGCTCGACATCGCCATGAGTCTCGTCGGCGATGCCCCCGTCATCTTCTTCGACGAGCCGACCACTGGGCTCGATCCCAAGGGCCGGACCCGCATGTGGCTGACCATCCGGCAACTGGTCGAGAACGGGAGGACGGTCTTCCTGACTACGCAGTACCTGGAGGAGGCCGACCGTCTCGCCGACCAGATCGCCATCCTCCACGCCGGCCGGATCGTGGCCAGCGGCACGCCGGACGAACTGAAGGCCATGGTGCCAGCCGGGATCGTCGAACTGGACTTCGGTGAAGAAGAGCAATTGTCCGCGGCGCAGCGAGCACTCGGTGAGCACTACGAGGCCAGCCGGGTGGACTTGAAGCTGGTCGTCGCCACCACCGGCTCGGTGGCCGAGATGGCCGACCTCTTCATCCGGCTCAAAGACCGGGGGATCGAGCCGGTCGGGTTCTCCCGGCAGCTGCCGACCTTGGACGACGTGTTCTTCAAGATCCTCGACGAAGAACGGGAGGACTGCCGTGCGAGCGCTCAGTGACACCTGGATCATGACGAAACGAAGCCTCCGCCACACGATACGCAGCATGGACACGATCATCACGGTCGTCGTGACGCCGATCGCCATGCTGCTGTTGTTCGTCTATGTGTTCGGCGGCGCACTCGGGGCGCAGACCGGCTCGATCGACTACGTCGATTTCATCACCCCGGGGGTCGTCATCATGACGGTGACCAGCGGCATCGCCTACGCCGCCCTGCGTCTCAGCACCGACCTCCAGAAGGGCATCATCAGCCGCTTCCGGACGATGCCGGTGGCCCCCTCGTCGGTGCTCAGCGGGCAGGCCCTGTCATCGACGCTGTCCAACCTCTTCTCCTGCTCCCTCGTGATCGGGGTAGCGCTCCTTGTCGGGTTCCGCCCGGCGGCGGACGCAGCGGCCTGGCTCTTGTTCTGCGGCCTGCTGGTCCTCTTCACCCTGGCGACCACCTGGCTGGCCATGTTCTTCGGCCTGCTGGCCAAGACCGCCGAAGGCGCCGGCGCATTCAGCTACATCCTGCTGCTCCTGATCCTCATCGGCCCCTCGTTCGTTCCGACAGACTCAATGAGCCCGTGGCTGAGAGGCTTCGCCAAGAACCAGCCGATGACACCGATCATCGAAACCATGCGCTCGTTGCTGACCGACGGCACTCCCGGCCCCGACGTCTGGGCCGCCGTCACGTGGGCCGCTGGCATTCTTGTCGTCTCCTACACGCTCGCGCTGGGCATCTATCGCCGCAGCGCACCTGTCCCGGCGGCCCAGTAAGGCCGCACGCGACCGCAATCCGACCCGCTAAGACCCCGTTAAGAAGGGCGGAGTGGCCATAGAGATCGCGTGAAAGTGGTCTGGGCCCGTTCCGGGCGTCGATACAACGGATGGCATGACTGTGGAAGGGCAGCATCTGGACGGGGTACGGCGGGACGTCGGCCTGGTCTTGGCCGGGTTGGCGCCGATCGTGGTTGCAGCGGTGCTGGTGGGGGTGCGGGGACGCATCCAAAATGCCAACGTTGCTCTGATCCTCGTGGTGGTCGTGGTGGCGACAGCGGCGATCGGCGGGCGGCTGGCCGGCGCGACGTCGGCCGTGGTCTCCGCTCTGTCGTTCAACTTCTTCCACACCCAGCCCTACCTGCGACTCACGATCGACTCGGCCGACGACGTCGAAACGACGCTCCTTTTGCTGGCGGTGGGCCTGCTGGTCGGCCACATCACCGCCCGGGGCATGCGGGCCCGGGCGTCGGCCGCCGGGAGCAGCCTCGAGATCCGGCGAATCCACCGGGTCGCCGAACGGGCGGCCCGCGGTGAAGAGGCGGCCGAGGTGCTGGAGGCGGCGCAGGGCGAGCTGGTCGAGCTGCTCACGCTGCAGGGTTGCCGCTTCGAGGCGCAGCCGTTCCTCACCGCACTGCCCCGTCTCGAGCGTGGCGGCCAGCTTGACCAGCGGGTGTGGCGGTACCGGGACGGGGGCTTCGAGCTGTCCCCGGAAGGGGTGGAGCTCCCGGTGTACGGACGGGGTCAGCAGCTCGGTCGTTTCGTCCTCGAACCGACAGCGGGCGTGGGCGTGAGTCTCGAGCAACGGGTGGTGGCGGTGGCCATCGCCGATCAGGTGGGAGCGGTCCTGGCCGCCCCGTCGACGGCCGGGCATCCGAATCGGCTGAACTGACCTTGCGGCCGTCCGTCGACGAAGCAAGCAGGACCGGACGGCGCGTGTGCGGGAGGATGGAAGGGTGAGCGACGGAGCGGTGACCGTCCCGCCCGTTTCCGGCGGCGACCCCTCGCCCGTGGAGCAGGCCACCACGGGGCGGGGTGAGCTGCGCATCTACCTGGGCGCGGCGCCCGGCGTCGGGAAGACCTACGCCATGCTCAACGAGGGCTGCCGGCGCCGGGCCCGGGGCACCGACGTCGTCGTCGGGTTCGTCGAGACCTATGGACGCCAGAACACCACCGCCCAGCTACGGGACCTTGAGGTCGTTCCCCGGAAACGGATGAACTACCGCGGGGCGAACTTCGAGGAGATGGACGTCGACGGGGTCCTCGCCCGCCGTCCCGAGGTGGCCCTGGTTGACGAACTCGCCCACACCAACATCCCCGGCAGCCGCAACGAGAAGCGGTGGCAGGACGTCGAGGAACTGCTCGCGGCGGGTATCACCGTCATCTCCACGGTGAACATCCAGCACTTGGAGTCGCTCAACGACGTCGTCGAGCGCATCACCGAAATCCGCCAGCAGGAGACGATCCCCGACGAGGTCGTCCGCCGGGCGCAGCAGGTCGAGCTGGTCGACATGACCCCCGAGGCGCTGCGTCGGCGCCTCGCCCACGGCAACGTCTACGCGCCGGAGAAGATCGACGCCTCCCTGGCCAACTACTTCCGGCCCGGCAACCTCGGTGCCCTCCGGGAGCTCGCTCTCCTGTGGGTCGCCGACCAGGTCGACGTCGCCCTCGAGCAGTACCGGGAGCGCCACGGGATCACTGAACCGTGGGAGACACGGGAACGGGTCGTCGTGGCGGTGACCGGCGCCCCGGGCACCGAGGCGCTCATCCGCCGGGCGGCCCGGATCGCCGGCCGGGCCCACGGCGAGCTGCTCGGCGTCCATGTCACGGGCGAGGAAGGACTGCTCGCCCAGGCGAGCCCGGCGCTCGAGGAACATCGTCGCCTGCTGGAGGAGATGGGCGGGCAGTTCCACGAGGTGGCCGGCGGAGACATCGGAGCCGCGCTGGTCGACTTCGCCCGGGCGGAGAACGCCACGCAATTGGTCCTGGGCTCCACCCGGCAGTCACGTTGGGGCGAGCTCACCCGCGGATCCGTCATCAACCGGGTTGTGCGTCTGTCGGGGCCGATCGACGTCCACGTCATCTCCGAGCACTCCCGTTCGGAGCATGAAAGGGCTATGCCGGCACGCCGCCGGCGACAGTTGTCGCCCCTGCCGCCGCGGCGCCGGGCCCTCGGCTGGATGGCGGCCGTCGCCGGCGTTCCGCTCCTCACCTTGCTGCTGGCCAATTTGCGGAACACGGTGGCATTGCCGACCGTGCTCGTCCTGTTCCTCGGGCTGGTGGTGACGACCGCCGCCATCGGTGGGAGTCGCCCGGCGTTCCTCGCCGCCGTCGGTGGCTTCCTGGCCGCCAACTGGTTCTTCACGCCGCCCTTCCACCGGTTGACGGTGGCCGAGGCGGAGCACGCCCTGGCGCTGGCCGTGTTCCTCGGGGTCGCCGCCCTGGTGAGCCACTTCGTCGACACCGCCGCCCACCGAAGCCTCGAGGCCAGCCGGGCGCGCTCGGAGGCACAGACGCTGGCGACCCTGGCCGCCACCACCAGCGAGGACGACCCGCTGCCGTCGCTGCTCGGTCATCTCCGCGACGCCTTCGGGCTCGAGGCGGCGGCCATCCTCGCCGGACGGGACGGCACGTGGTCGGTGGAGGCGACGTCGGGCGAGCGGGCACCGACCCGTCCCGAGGACGCCACCCTGGTCGAGCCGCTCCCGCCCGACGGGGTGCTGGCCGTCGTGGGGAACGGGTTGGCCGCCGAGGACCGGCCGCTGCTCAAGGCGTTCGCAGCCGAGCTTGCATCGGCCCGGGAGCGGCGCCGGCTGCGGTCCGAGGCCGGGCGCGCTCGACAGCTGGCCGATGCCAACGAGCTGCGCTCCGCCTTGCTGCAGGCGGTCTCGCACGACCTGCGCACACCGCTGGCGTCGATCAAGGCCTCGGTGAGCAGCCTCTGTCAGGACGACGTCGACTGGACGGCCGAGGAGAGCCGGGAGTTCCTCGGAACGATCGCCGAGGAGACCGAACGGCTCATCACGATCATCACCAACCTGCTCGACATGAGCCGGATCCAGGCGGGAGCGCTGCAGCCGGTCCTCCAGTCGATCGGCCTGGAGGAGGTCGTGCCCGCCGCCGTGGCCAGCCTCGGGCGGCGGGCCGAGGTGGTCGACGTGGACCTCGACGAGACCCTCCCGCCGGTGCGGGGCGACGCCGCCCTCCTGGAGCGGGCCGTGGCCAACGTCGTCGGCAACGCGGTCGCCTTCACCCCGTCGGGGCAGCGGGTCCGGGTGGAGGCGGGAACGTTCGCCGAACGGCTCGATCTGCGCGTCGTGGATCGGGGCGCCGGCATTCCCCGATCCGACCGGGAACGGGTCTTCCAGCCATTCCAGCGGCTCGGCGACCGTCACCGGGGTGGTGGCGTCGGGTTGGGCCTGGCCGTGACGCGGGGATTCGTCAACGCCATGGGGGGAACGGTCGAGATTGACGACACCCCGGGCGGCGGGACGACCGTCGTGATCACGCTGCCGGTGGCCAATTGATGACCGGCGCGGCGTCCGACGCCGGGCCGGCCACGAGGATCCTGGCCGTCGATGACGAGCCGGCGATCCTGCGCGCGCTGGCGGCGAACCTGCGGGCGCGGGGTTACCAGGTCGACCTCGCCACCACCGGCGAGGCGGCGCTCGAACTCGCAACCCGGCACCCACCCGACGCCGTGATCCTCGACCTCGGGCTGCCCGGCATCAGCGGCCTGGAGGTCATCAACGGCCTGCGGGGTTGGAGCAGCGTTCCGATCCTCATCCTGTCGGCCCGGGAGGCCCAGGCCGAGAAGGTGGCCGCGCTCGACGCCGGAGCCGACGACTACGTCACGAAGCCGTTCGGGATGGACGAGCTCCTTGCACGGCTGCGGGCCGCCCTCCGGCGGGCAGCACCCATCCAGGAGGAGCCGGTTATCGACACACCGGATTTCCGGATCGACCTGAACGGCAAACGGATCCTCAGCGCCGCCGGTGAGGTGCGGCTCACACCCATCGAGTGGCACCTCGTCGAAGTCCTCGCCCGCAACGCCGGAAAGCTGATCACCGCCCGGCAGCTCCTGGAGGAGGTGTGGGGCCCGGCCTACGAGAAGGAGACCAACTACCTGCGGGTGCACTTCGCCCACATCCGCCGGAAGCTGGAGCCCGAGCCGTCGCAACCCCGGTACTTCATCACCGAACCGGGCATGGGGTACCGCTTCGAGTCCAACTCCGCCCGCTAAATATGCGCTAAGACCGGCCGCCGCCGAGCAGCGCCGCCGGTACATACAGAGTGTGGACAACCGCGCCCCGACCGTTTCCCGGCCGGATTCGAGCCCGACGGGGATAGGCGAGTCACCGGATTCCCAGCCGGTCTACTCGATTCTGAAGCGTGTCCTGCTGGGCCGGCCGCTGGCCACGAGCGAACAGGAGCACCAGCGCCTGCCGAAGGTCATCGCGCTGTCGACCTTCTCGTCCGATCCGATCTCGTCCACCGCCTACGCCACGGAGGAGATCCTCTTCGTCATCGCGGTGGGCAGCTCGAGCCTGGCGCTCGGCCTGTCCAAGCTCATTCCGATGTCCGTGGCCGTGGCCGTCCTG
>JAICGL010000155.1 GCA_025923175.1 Acidimicrobiia bacterium | reverse complement strand
CGAACGGTGTCGCCCCTTGGCCCCGCAGCACCATGTCCCACCGGAAGGCCAGCGCCCATTCGGGCTTCGAGGCACCGAGGTCGAACGACGCCACCAGCCTCGGCCGGGCTTCCTCGGGCACGCTGGCCAGGATCGGGTCGTGAGGGATGAGGGGATCGTCGGGGAAGTACATCTGGGTCACGAGCCGCTGCGTGAAGACCCGGCCGAAGACGGAGAAGTGGATGTGGGCCGGCCGCCAGGCGTTCTGGTGGTTCTTCCAGGGATAGGCACCCGGCTTGATGGTGACGAACCGGTAGCGGCCTTCGGCGTCGGTCATCGTGCGACCGGCACCGGAGAAGTGAGGGTCGAGCGGAGCGCTGTCCCGTTCATCGCCCGCATGGTGGTAGCGGCCGGCGGCGTTGGCCTGCCACACCTCCACCAGCGTGTCGGGGATCGCCCGTCCGTCGCCGTCGACGACCCGGCCGTGGACGATGATCCGCTGCCCGAGCGGCTCGCCGCCGTACTGGAGGGTGAGGTCGTTGTCCCACTCCCCCACCTTCTCGGCGCCGAAGATCGGGCCCGTCACCTCGGTGAGGTTCTCGGGGAGCGGCACCAGTGGCCGCTTCGGAGCGCGCCAGCGCGTGCTGCCGTAGTCGGGCCAGGAGTACGGCGGGTGCGGCCCGGCGTCGTCGGTCACGACCCGTACGGTAGACCGCTGTAGTTCTCGGCCAGGCTCTTGGCTGCTGCCTGCGACGAGGTGACGTAGCGCAGCTGCGCCAGCTGCAGGCGCCGTTCGAAGGCGTCGGCACCGGGCGTGAGGTGCAGCATCGACGTCATCCACCACGAGAAGTGCTCGGCCCGCCAGACGCGCCGCAGGCAGCGCTCCGAGTAACCGTCGAGGAGATCGGTGGCGCCGGTGGCGAAGAACCGCTCCAGTGCCTCGGCGAGGACGGCGACGTCGGCCACGGCCAGGTTCATCCCCTTGGCGCCGGTGGGCGGGACGATGTGGGCGGCGTCGCCCGCCAGGAACAACCGGCCGTAGCGCATGGGTTCGACAACGAAACTGCGCATGGTCGTGACGCCGCGCTCGAGGACGGGCCCTTCGTTGAGGGCGAAGCCGGCGTCGAGGGCCAGCCGGGCGTTGAGCTCTTCCCAGATGCGGTCGTCGGGCCAGGCGTCGAGCGCTTCGTCGGGGCCGACCTGGAGGTAGAGGCGGCTGATCTCAGTCGAGCGCATGCTGGCGAGAGCGAAGCCCCGGTCGCTGTAGGCGTAGGTGACCTCGGGCTGCACCGGGGCGGCCTTGGCCAAAATCCCCAGCCAGGCGAAGGGATACTCCCGCTCGAAGACCTGCAGATGCCTGGTCGGGACCGATGGACGGCAGACACCGTGGAACCCGTCGCAGCCGGCCACCACCTCCGCCCGCAGGATGCGCTCGACCCCGTCGCCGCCGGTAAAGGCGACCTCCGGCTCATCGGTGTCGAGGCCGCTCAGCCGCACGCCGCCCACTTCGAAGAAGACCGGCCCGCCGGCGGCCAGGCGCGCCTCGATGAGGTCTTTCACGACCTCCTGCTGGCCGTACACGGTGATCGACCGCCCGATGAGGGCGACGAAGTCGAGGAGGTGGTCGGCCCCGTCGAAGCGCAGGCGGATCCCCCGGTGTGAGAGGCCCTCCTCCTGGAGGCGCCGCCCGACGCCAGTGTCACACAGCAGCTGCACGGTGGGATGCTCGAGGACCCCGGCCCGGACCCGTTGTTCGACGTACTGCTGGCTCCGGGCCTCGAGGACCACGCAGTCGATGCCCGTCCGGGAAAGCAGGTGGGCGAGCACCAGCCCTGCCGGCCCGGCGCCGACGATGGCGACCTGCGTGCGCATCACCTCCACCCGGGCCCCTTTCTTGACGGCTGCGGCGGCGGGAAACATTGTGTCCCAATGGTCGACAGCGCCCGGGTGATCGATGTCCCCGTCCTCGACGACGATCCGTTCGACCCTGCGGTGCTCGTCGACCCCTACGCCTTCTACGAGCGGATGCGCGAGGCGGGGCCCGTTGTGTTCCTGGAGCGCTACGGCGTCTGGGCGTTCGCTCGTCACACCGAGGTCGCCGAGGCCCTCGGCGACTGGGAAACGTACTCGTCGGCGGCCGGTGTGGGCCTCGCCGACTTCCGCAAGGAGGCGCCGTGGCGGCCACCCAGCCTGTTGCTGGAGGCCGACCCGCCGGGCCATTCCGTCGTCCGCAAGCCGATGCTGCACCTCATGACCCCGAAGGTGGCAGAAACGCTCCGACCCGCCTTCTCGGCCGCCGCCGAGGAACTGGTGGACACGCTGGTCAACCGGGGCGAGTTCGACGGCGTCACCGACCTTGCTGAGGTCTATCCGATCCACGTCTTCGCCGACGCCATCGGGTTGCCGGAAGATGGGCGCCACCACCTGTTGCCGTACGCGACCATGACGTTCAACGCGTTCGGGCCGGCCAACGCCCTGCGGGACGAGGCATTCGCCGGCAGTGAGCCGGTGATCGAGTGGGCCACCGCCGCCTGCCAACGTGATGCTCTCTCCCCCGGCGGTTTCGGCGCTCAGATCTGGGAGGCGGTCGACCGCGACGAGATCACGGCCGAGGAGGCGCCGCTGCTCGTCCGGTCGCTGTTGGCGGCCGGCCTCGACACGACGGTCGGTGCCCTCGGCAACGCCCTCTTCTGCTTGGCCACCAACCCCGACCAGTACGAGCTCCTGCACGCCGATCCGAAGCTGGCCAAGCCGGCCTTCGAGGAGGCAATGCGGCTGGAGTCACCCATCCAGGCCTTCTTCCGGACCACGTCGCGCCCGGTCGAGGTGGGCGGCGCCGAGATCCCGGCGGACGCCAAGGTCATCCTGTTTTTCGGTTCCGCCAACCGCGATCCGCTCCGCTGGGGCGAGCACGCCGACCGCTACGACGTCCACCACCGGGCGGCGGGCCATGTCGCCTTCGGAGCCGGGGTCCACGTCTGCATCGGCCAGTTCATCGCCCGCCTCGAAGGCGAACTGGTGCTCTCGGCGCTGGCCCGGCGGGCCGCAACGCTGCGGTTGACCGACGACCCGGTCCCCAAGCCGAACAACACCTTGAAGGCCTTCCGTCACCTGCCCTTGCGCATCACCGCCGGCGGGACCTAAGCAGAGACCCAGCGTCAACGTCGATCGAGGCACCGATCGAGAACGGGGGGTCTGAGATGGCCGCGTGGAACTTCATGGACTACGACTCCAAGGACAACCTGCTGCGAACAATCCGGGAGGAGGCCGCCACCATGCTGACCCTGGCGTCGGAGCCAGGGGTGTGGGAGCAGCCGACCGGCGCTGGCCACTGGGAGGTCCGCGACATCATCGGGCACCTCGTCGACACCACCGAGGGCTACTTCAAGAGCTTTGACGCCGCCCGGGGTAACAGTCCCGCTCCCGAAGCCCTCGGCGTTCGGGGAATGGACCGGCTCGTCGACGCCGGCGCTCAGCAGTTCCGGGGCACTCCGCAGGGCGAGCTCCTCGACCGGCTCCAGACCGACAACGCCAAGATGATGGACATCTTCGACGCGCTCACCGAAGACGAGTGGGGCGGGCTCATGGCACCGCACGGTTACATGGGCCCGCTGCCCGCCTTCTTCTATCCGATCTTCCAGCTGGTCGACTACGCGCTCCACAACTGGGACATCCGGGAGGGCCGGGGCATCAACCACAGCCTCGACGGCGACAGCGCCGACCTGCTGGTGCCTCTCAACTTCATCCTCTGGACAGCCACCCACAACTGCACGCCCGAGACCGAGCCGTTCGAGGTAGGCATCCGGGTGACGGGCCGCAACGGCGGTGACACCAAGCTCTCCGTCGGCCCCGAGGGCGTGGCCTTCGAACCGGGTGACATCTCGACCTGTCCGGCGACGCTGGAGTTCGACCCCGGGACGCTGATCCTCACCGCCTACCAGCGGATGAACGCCGGCACCGCCCGCGGCGACCAGGCCCTCATCGACCGATTCCGCAACCTGTTCTTCAAGATCTAGGCGGCAGCCGGCTACCGGGGGTGCTGGGGCCCCCGGTTACTCCTCCTCGGCCAGGCGGCGCTCCGCCTCGACCTTTTGCGCCCGGGCGGCCCGCCGGCGCTTCCAGAACGGCAGCTTCCAGTGTCGGGGGCGGCTCTTCTCCCGCGCCGTCGGGCGGTGGGCGTTGAGGTGGGCCGGGCCTTCCCCCGGAAGGACTCCGGCGTCGGGCTCGATGATGTCGATCTTCTGCCGGGCGGCCCGCCGGTCCCGGCGGTGCTCGGCGAGCCGGTCCTCCTTCCTCAGCCCCGCGTCCTTCTCGGCCTGACGATGGCGACGGCTCATTCGCGACCTCCTCGAGCGGCGAGCCCATCCATCATGACCGGCCATACCCCGCAGCGAGCACCGGGCAACCTCCCGTGGCGAACTGCGATGCAGCCTACGCTCTCCGGCGATGCCCAACTGGACCCTGCCAGACTTCGACGTCGACCTCGAGACGGAACTCGAGGCCGGCATGGCCGAGCACCGTGCCGAGATCGAGGCGATCGCCGCCGGGCCGTCGCCGCCAGCGTTCGCCGACACGATCGAGGCACTCGAGCGGGCCGGCCAGCGACTCCACCTCGCCGAGCGGCTCTTGAGCGACGCGTCGGGGTCACGCTCCACGCCGGAACTGCGGGAGCTGGAGGCAGTGATGCTCCCCCGCCTCGCCGCCCACCGCGATGCTGTCGGGTTCGATCCCCGGATCTTCCCCCGCATCGCCGACCTGGTGGCCCGGCGCGACGAACTCGGGCTCGACGCCGAGCAGGCCTGCGTACTCGACCGGTATCACCGCGACCTCGTGCGGGCCGGAGCCACCCTCGGCCCGGCCGAGCAGGCGCGACTGCGGGAGATCAACGAACGATTGTCGGCCCTCACGGCGCAATTCCGCGCCAACCTCCACGAGGAGACGGCGGCGCTCGCCGTGCCGGTGAAGACGGCCGCCGAACTCGACGGGCTGCCGGGACCGATGATCGACGCCGCGGCCCGGACGGCCGGCGGCGACGGCTTCCTCCTCAAACTGGGCCTGCCGACGGCGCAACCCGCCCTCGACCACCTGCACGACCGTGCGCTGCGTGAGCGTCTGTGGCGGGCGTCCGCGGCCCGGGGCCGGCGGGGTGGCGAGCACGACAACCGGGCAACGGTGGCCGAGATCGCCGCCCTACGGGCGGAGCGGGCCGGGCTGTTGGGCTTCGGCTCCCACGCCGAGTACGCCATCGCCGAACAGACAGCCGGATCCGTCGACACCGTGCTGGACCTGCTCACCGCGGTCGGTGCCGCCGCCTCGGCCGCCGCCCGCGCCGAAGCCGAGCGGCATACCGCCGCCCTCCACGCCGACGGGCACACGGGGCCCCTCGAACCGTGGGACTGGCCCTACTACGCCGCCCGGGAACGCCGGGCCCGCCACGCCGTCGACGACGCCCGGCTGCAGGAGTTCTTCGTGCTCGACCGGGTCATCGAAGACGGGCTCTTCGGTGTCGCTGAGGCGCTCTACGGGCTGACCTTCGTTCCTCGGCCGGAACTCCCCCGGCCTGATCCCGACGTGCGGGTGTTCGGCGTCGTCGACACCGACGGCAGCGACCGCGGACTCCTGTATGTCGACCCGTTCGCGCGCGACAACAAGGCTGGTGGCGCCTGGATGGATTCCTATGCCGAACCGGCGCCGCTGCTCGGTCGACTTCCGTCGGTCACCCTCACGCTCAACGCCCAGCGACTCGCCGACGACGCACCGGCGTTGCTGACGCCGCTCGACGTCCGCATCCTGTTCCACGAGTTCGGCCATGGGCTGCACATGCTGCTGTCCGACGTGCGGTTTCCCAGCGTGGCGGGGATCAACGTCGCCCATGACGTGGTCGAGTTCCCATCGAAGGTCCACGAGTCACTGGCGGTGCGCCCCGACGTCCTCGCCCGCTACGCCCGCCACTACGCCACGGGCGAACCGCTCTCCGATGCCGACATCGCCGCGCTGAACGCCTTCGAGCGCGACGGTGCGCCCGTCACCTCAACCCGGGGCACGGCCAACGCGCTGCTCGACCAGGCGTGGCACGGGCTGGCGCCGGGCGAAACCGTTGCGGCCGGCGACGTCGACGCCTTCGAGTCGGCCGTGCTCGATCGCCACGACCTCGACGTCCCGGCCGTCGGGTTCCACTACCACTCGACGTTCTTCATGCACATCTTCGACGGCCCGTATCCGGGAACCCTCTACTCCTACACGTGGTCGGCGCTGCTCGAAGCGATCACGCTGCAATGGCTCGACGAGAACGGCGGGTTGACCCGAGCCAACGGCCAGCGTCTCCGCGACGCCTTCCTGTCCCGGGGCGCCACCGTCGACCCGATCGCCGCCCTCCGCGCCCTCACCGGCCGCGAACCCTCCGTCGAACCAATGCTCGAACGCCGCGGCCTGTCCAGGCCCGCTGATTGACGGAATTCATTCAAGGAGGACCTCCGATGAGCGACTTCGACCTTCCCAGCCGGAACGCCACGGTCACAGTCACCCTCGACAGTTCCGACCCCGAGACGCTGGCCTCCTTCTGGAGCGAGGCGCTCGGCTATCAGGAAATCGGCCGAGTCGACCAGTACATCGCCCTGGGGCCGGCCCCCGGTCTCATGAACATCAAACTTGTCCTCCAGCGCGTCTCCGAGACCAAACCCGGCAAGAACCGGATGCACCTTGATCTCTGGGTCGACGACATCGACACCGAAGCCGCTCGACTCGAAGCGATCGGCGCCAGGCGGCTCCAGGACAAGCCGTTCGACGAGAACGGCTTCCTCTGGTACCAACTCGCCGACCCCGAAGGCAACGAGTTCTGCATCGGCCGACTGCCTCTGTAGCCGCGCCATATCTGGGCTCTAGCCCGACGACGGGAGAAATCCGGAGCTGGCGGAGTCACACGTCGGTGGCCTCGCCCATCTCCTGCAGGGCACGAGCCAGGGCGGCTCGAAGGTGGCGGGCACTCGCTGGCGCGAGGTGACCGACCAGGCCCGTCCCCGGACGGCCGACTTCTTCGAACCGCTCCGAACCCACTGGACGCCGAGCTACTTGCGGTTAGTTGGCGGACCCGAGCGGCAGGTAAAGCTCGACCGTGGCGGTTTCCTTCGCTCGGCTCCGGCACAGGATCGGCTGGTGGCCGGCGGGGAAGCACATCACCCGGCGGTTCTCGTGGAAGAGGACAGCGCCCTCGCAGCGGGAGGGGTCGACGACCAGGTCAGCCAGGGTGGCCACGGTGTCGGTCTGGACGGTGGCGGCGTTGAACGGGTTCGTCTTCTTCACGAAGGACGAATCGGCACAAATCTGCCGCGACTAAAGCCCCGTGCGCGAATTCCTTTCGTAATCGGGCGGGCGGCCCTCGGTGAAGGCGCGCAGGCCTTCCCGGGCTTCGGGGCTGGCGAGCGACGCGAAGAGCATGCCGGGATCGGTCGGGAACGGCTCGAGCTGGTTCACGCACTGCTTGAAGAGGCGGCGGGACTGCGGGCTGGTGCGGCGCACCTCGCCGACCACCTCCGCTACCCGGCGATCGAGCTCATCGTCGGGGACAACCTCGGTCACGAGGCCGATCCGCTCCGCTTCCGTGGCACTGATCTCCTTGCCGGTGAACAGCAGGTACTTGAGCTTGGCCAAGCTGAGACGCGACGACAGGAGGCTCGGTGCGACTGCGTCGGCCAGACCGACCCGCCCCTCGGTCAGCGCGAACCGGGCGCTCTCAGCCGCGATGGTGATGTCGCACGACGCGGCAGCGATGACCCCGCCCGCATGGCAGAGGCCGTTGATTGCTCCGATCACCACCTTCGGGCACTGGCGGAACTCGGCCCAGGGGAGGTTGTCGACGAAGGCATAGAACGAGAGGGGGTCGCCATCCTCGATCCGCTCGCGGGCCTCCTTCAGGTCGCCGCCGGTGGCGAAGGCTCGGCCGGTCCCGGTGAGCACGACTACGTCGACGGCGTCATCGTTGGAGGCGAAGCGCAGCGCCCACTTCAGCTCCTCGTAGAGGCGCGAGGAGAAGGCGTTGAGCTGCTCGGGCCGTTCGAGGCGGATGCAGGCCACTCCGTCCTCGACCTTGTACCCCAATTCTCGTAGCTCGTCGGGCCGCACGTGCTCCTCCCGTCCTTCCCTCTAGCCCAGGCCCTTCAGCAGCTGACCGCCGTCCACCACCAGGACCTCGCCGGTGATCCACGAAGCGGCCGGGCTGGCCAGGAACAGGGCGGCGGCGGCGATGTCCTCCGGCTCGCCCAGCCGGCCGAGGGGGAACCGAGAAGTCAACTCGCTCCCCCCGGCCTCCACGAGCGCCCCGGCCATGTCAGTCTTCACGATGCCGGGCGCCAGGGCGGTGACCCGGACCCCCGGGGCCAGCTCCAGCGCCAAGGCCTTGGT
>JAICGL010000154.1 GCA_025923175.1 Acidimicrobiia bacterium | reverse complement strand
CGCCTGAAGCCCGCCGACCTCGAGTCGCTGTGCGTCGACGTCGAGATCGAGGTGGGCGACGCGCACGGCTTCTCGTTGGAGACCCGGGTGGTGGAGGTGCCCGTGCTCTACGACGACCCCTGGACGCACGAGACGCAGATGAAGTTCCGGGACCGGCATCAGAATCCGGACGGGCCCGACTTCGAGTTCGCCGCCACGATCAACAACCTGTCCGGGCCGGACGCGTTCGTCGAAGCGCACTCGGGCTCGCCCTGGTTCACCTCGATGGTCGGCTTCGTCGCCGGGCTGCCGTTCCTGTTCCAGATGGTCCCCAGGGAACGCCAGCTCGAAGTACCCAAGTACCTCCGGCCCCGGACGGACACGCCGGCCCTCACCATCGGCCACGGCGGCTGCTTCGGCTGCATCTACTCCGTCCGCGGGGCGGGTGGCTACCAGATGTTCGGCATCACTCCGGCGCCGATCTACGACCCGACCCAGAAGCTCCCCGACTTCGCCGATTTCGTCTGCTTCTTCCGGCCGGGCGACATCGTGAAGTTCACGGGCATCGACCGGGCGGGCTACGACAAGATCCGGGGCGAGGTGGAGGCCGGCAGCTACCGCATCCGGCAGCGGCCGGTCGAGTTCAGCCTTCAGCCCTTCCTCGACGATCCAGACGGCTACAACGCCACGCTCCTGGAGGTGCTCCGTGCCGATTGAGGTGCTGCAGCCGGGCCTGTCGACCACGGTCCAGGACCTGGGTCGAATCGGGTATTACGACGTCGGCATCCCGCCGTCGGGCGCGCTCGACCAGTACTCCCTCCTCGCCGCCAACTTGCTCGTCGGCAACGCCGACGACGCCGCGGGGTTGGAAGTCGTCTACCAGGGCCCACAGCTCCGCTTCACGGCGCCGACGGTGGTAGCCGTGACGGGAGCCGAGATGGTGCCCCGCATCAACGGCGAAGAGCGGCCGCAGTGGGAGGGGTTCGAGGTCAATGAGGGCGACGTCCTCGACTTCGACTATCTCAGGGCGGGCGCCCGGGCGTACATCGGCCTCGCCGGCGGCATCGCCGTCGAGCCGGTGCTCGGCAGCCGCTCGACCTACGCACTCGGCGCCATGGGCGGCTACGAAGGTCGACCCCTGCAGAAGGGCGACGCGCTCCCGACGCCGGACGACGCCAAGGGCATCCAGGGCAGATCCGTTCCGGACGACCTGCGCCCGCAGTTCGGCCCCGAGGGCGAGATCCGGGTTGTGATGGGCCTGTACGACCACCGCCTGACGAAGGACGGCCGGCGCACGTTCCTGGAGACCGACTGGACCCTCACGCCGGTGGCCGATCGCATCGGCTTCCGCTACAAGGGCGCCGAGCTGGAGTTCGTCGAACGGGAGGCGCCGTTCGGCGCGGGCAGCGACCCGTCGAACATCGTCGACGCGCCCTATCCGATCGGCTCGATCCAGGTCCCCGGCGGAGCGGAGCCGATCGTCCTCCACCGCGACGCCGTCTCGGGCGGCGGCTACGTCATGGTGGCCACCGTGATCAGCGGCGACCTGGACATGGTGGCGCAGTCGGCACCGAAGTCGAAGACCCGCTTCGTAGAAGTGGACCTCGACGGGGCGCTCGCCGCCCGCCGTACCTACAAGGAACGCGCCGCCCGGCTGCGCGACGCCCTCGGCTGAGCAGGGGGAGGTCACAGGGGCCGCGGTAGGCTGACCGGCCGTCCTTCCGAGTCAGGGGAACCGAGACAAGGAGCTGCCGTGCCTCTCGCCGCCGCCGAACGCGCCCTGCTCGACGAGCGCCGCACCCTGACTCGCGAGGAAGCCCTCGCCGTCGCCCGCCTGCCGCTCGACGAGCTGCCGGCCCTGATCGCCCTGGCCCACCGGGTCCGCCTCGCCTGGTGCGGCCCGGAGGTCGAGCTGGAGAGCCTCATCAACGCCAAGTCCGGGGCCTGCGCCGAGGACTGCGCCTTCTGCTCGCAATCGGCCCACTTCGACACCGGCGTCGACGTCTACCCCTTCCTCGACCTCGGCGAGGTCCTGGAGGCCGCCCGGGCGACCAAGGCCGCCGGGGCCACCCAGTTCTGCATCGTGGTCGCCGTGCGCGGTCCGAGCGAACGGCTGCTCGACAAGGTCATCAAGGCCGTCACAGCTGTGCGGGACGAGACCGGCCTGGAAGTGGCCTGCTCGCTCGGGCTGCTGGAACCGGCCCAGGCGGAGCGCCTGGCCGCCGCCGGAGTGCGCCGCTACAACCACAACCTCGAGGCGCCCCGGGCCGTGTTCGGCTCGATCTGCACCACCCACAGCTACGACGACCGGGTCGCCACCGCCCGCCTGGCCATCGACGCCGGCATGGAGCTGTGCTGCGGCGGGATCATGGGCATGGGCGAGACGCTGGAGCAGCGCGTCGACTTCGCCTTCGAGCTGGCCGAGCTCAACCCCTGCGAGGTCCCGGTCAACCTGTTCGACCCGCGGCCGGGGACGCCGCTGGCCGACACGCCGCTGCTGTCAGCCCGGGAAGCGCTGCAGGCCATCGCCCTGTTCCGGTTGATCCTGCCCGGGGCGTGGATCCGCCTGGCCGGCGGCCGGGAGAAGATCCTCGGCGAGCTGCAGAGCATGGGCCTCTACGCCGGCGCCAACGCCCTCATCGTCGGCAACTACCTCACGACGCTCGGCCGCTCCGCCGAGGAGGACATCGCCCTCCTCGAGTCGCTCGGGATGCCGGTAGCCGGCGGCGGGCCGGGCGAGGGCCGCTTCATCGTCGCCGCCGACGGCAACAAGTCGCTGCCGGCCAAGGCACCCCGCAAGCTCATTCCCGTCGACAGCGCGCCATGACGGGCGAGTCGGCAGCCGATCGCACGAAGCGGCTGGCGGCCCTCGACCAGGCCCACATCTGGCATCCGTTCACACCCATGCAGGGGTGGATGGAAGACGACCCGCTGATCATCGAGCGCGGCGAGGGCTGCGAGCTGATCGATACCGACGGCAACCGTTATCTGGACGGGGTCTCGTCGTTGTGGGTCAACGTCCACGGCCACGGCCACCCGGCCCTCGACGCCGCCATCACCGCACAGCTCGGCCGCCTGGCCCACTCCACGTTCCTCGGCCTCACGCACCCGGCGGCGATCGAACTGGCCGCCCGGCTCGTGGCGCTGGCCCCGGTCTCGCACGTCCCCGATGACCGGCCCGCCTCCACCGACGACACTCCCGGCCCGGCCTCGGCTCGGCGCTCGCGCCTGGAGCGTGTCTTCTTCTCGGAGAACGGTGCCGCCTCGGTCGAGGTGGCGCTCAAGATGGCGTACTCCTACTGGCGCCACAAGGGTGAGGAACGGCCGACGTTCGTTCGGCTGGAGAACGCCTACCACGGCGACACCATCGGGGCGGTGTCGGTCGGCGGGATCGACCGGTTCCACGAGACGTATCGGCCATTGCTCTTCGCCACGGCCTCCATCCCCTCGCCGTACTGCTACCGCTGCCCGCTCGACCTCTCCCCCGCCGACTGCGGCCTTCGCTGCGCCGATGCTCTGGAGGACGTGCTGGCCCGGGAGGGTGACCGCGTGGCCGCCGTCGTCATCGAACCGCTGGTCCAGGGCGCGGCCGGGATCATCACCGCTCCTGACGGGCATCTTCGCCGGGTGGCCGACATCGCGCGCCGCCACGGCGTGCTGCTCGTCGTCGACGAGGTGGCCACCGGCTTCGGGCGGACAGGGAAGATGTTCGCCTGCGAGCACGAGGGGATCGAGCCCGACATCCTCTGCCTGGCCAAGGGATTGACCGGCGGCTACCTGCCGCTGTCGGCGACGCTGGCCACGAGCGAGATCTTCGACGCCTTTCTGGCCCGCCCCGAAGAACACAGGACGCTGTACCACGGCCATTCCTATTCGGGGAATCCGCTGTGCTGTGCGGTTGCGATGGCCAACCTCGACGTGTTCGAGAACGAGCAGACGATCGCGTCGCTTCCGGCCAAGATCGACGCCCTGGCCGGAGCGCTGAAGCCTCTCACCGACCACCCCCACGTCGGCGAGATCCGCCAGCGGGGCCTCATGGTCGGCATCGAACTGGTCGCCGACCGGTCGACGAAGGAACCCTTCCCCGAACACCTCCAGGTCGGCGCGGAGGTTGCCAAAGCCACCCGGCCGAGAGGCGCCATCGTCCGGCCCCTGGGCGACGTCGTCGTCCTGATGCCGCCGCTCGCCATGACAGAAGAGGAACTGGCTCGCCTCGTCGCCGCGACGGCCACTGCGATCGACGAGGCAACGGCCGCCGCCCCGCACCGCTCACCCGCGGAGGGGGGTCGCGGATGACCGCCGGTTCACGACCTGCTGCGCCGGTCGTGACCGACCCGCTGGCCTTCTGCGGCGAGGAGGTCGGCCGGATCGAAGAGGCCGGCCTGCTCCGGCGGGTGCGGGCATTGGAGTCGGCGTCGGAGCCGGAGGTCATCCTCAACGGCCGCCGTGTCCTGTGCCTGGCATCGAACAACTATCTCGGCCTGGCCGCGCATCCCGAGGTCGCCGGCGCCGCGGCTGAGGCCGCCCGACGGTACGGAGCCGGAGCGGGGTCGGCCCGGCTGATCACCGGCGGGCTCGTCCTGCACGACGAACTCGAAGCCCGGCTGGCCGCCTTCAAGGGAACGGAGTCGGCGCTGCTGTTCTCCTCCGGCTACCTCGCCAACCTGGGCACGGTGGTGGCCCTCGTCGGGCCCGGCGACGCCGTCTTCTCCGATGCGCTCAACCACGCGTCGATCATCGACGGGTGCCGCCTGTCCCGAGCCGAGGTCCACGTCTACCGCCACGCCGATGCCGCCGACCTCGACGAGCGGCTGGCGATCTGGCGCCGTCACGTGCCCGCTGGAGCGCGGGCGCTCGTCGTCACCGACTCCGTGTTCTCGATGGACGGCGACATCGCTCCCCTCCCTGCAATCGTCGATGCCTGCGAGCGCCACGGCGCCATCCTCATGGTCGACGAGGCCCACGCCACCGGCGTCGTCGGGCCCGGCGGCCGCGGCGCCGTCGCCGGCTACGGGCTCGACGGGCGGGTCGGAGTGGTGATGGGCACGCTGTCGAAGGCGCTGGGGCGGCCGGAGGATTCATCGCCGGGTCGGCCGACCTGTGCGCCTACCTCCGCAACCGGGCCCGCTCGTTCATCTTCGACACCGCCCTGCCGCCGCCGACGGCCGCCGCCGCCCTCGCCGCCCTGCAGGTCGTGGAGCGGGAACCCGAGCGGCCGGTACGGGCCCGGAGACTGGCCGGCCGGCTCGCCACCGGCCTGCGCGCCGCCGGCTTCGACGTCCCCGATCCCCCTGCCGCCGTCGTGCCGGTTGTCATCGGCGAACCCGACCCTGCCATGGCGCTCTCGGCCCGGCTCCTCGACGCCGGTGTGCTCGTCACCGCCATCCGTCCGCCGACCGTTCCCAACGGCACGTCCCGCCTGCGCGCCACCGTCATGGCCACGCACACCGACGCCGAGATCGACCGGGCCACCGCCGCCTTCACCGCTGCCCGGCCGTGATCCGCTTCGTCACCGGGACCGACACCGGGGTCGGCAAGACGCTGGCGTCCGCCGCCCTCTGCCGGGCGGATCGGGAGGCGGGCCGGATGGTGCTCTATGCCAAGCCGGTCCAGACAGGCCTGGAGCAGGAGGAGGCCGGCGACGCCGCCTTCGTCGCCGCCGCCGCCAAGGTCCCGGTCGTCGAGTGCCTCCGGTTCCCGGATCCGCTGGCGCCGGCGGTGGCGGCGGAGCGTGCCGGGGACGTCATCGACGTCGGAGCCCTCCTGGCCGACCTGGAAAAAGCTGGTGACGGCTTCGACCGGGTCGTGGTGGAAGGGGCCGGCGGCCTGCTCGTCCCGCTCTGGGGCGCTGTGACGATGGCCGACCTGGCGGACGCGCTCGGCGCCGGCCTCGTCGTGGTCACCCGCCCGGGGCTCGGCACCCTGAATCACACGGCGCTGACCCTCGAGGCGGCCAACAGCCGGGGCCTGCCGGTCGACGGCCTGGTGATCTCCGGCTGGCCTCCGGACCCTGGCGTGACCGAGCAGACCAACCTGGAACGCCTCTCCGACATGGCGCCCGTCCTCGGTCTGTTGCCGGACTATCCCGGCCTCGACACCGCCGACCCCGCCACCGCCCCACAGGAACTGGCTTTCCTGAAAGCCGAATAGCACCTTTCGCGTGAGAAGGCCGGGATTCGGGGGGCTGCCCCGGGGGTAGGCCTCTCGTCGTGATGATACGGACGGAGCCGACATATCTCGGGCGCGCCAAGAGCTACATCGCCGGCGGGTTCGCCCTGCTGGCCTTTGTGTTCGCCCTGGGTGCCGGCACCGCCAGCGCGCCCGCGCTCGGTGGGCTCAGCTGGTTGATGGTGACCGCCGGTGCGGCGGGCCTCGTCTATGTCAGCGGCGCCGTGATCGTCGCCGCCTTCGCCGACCCGCGGGCCCGCACTCACCAGGGCCTGCGCCCGGCTGTGGTCACCCATCGAGGTGACACGCCTCGTTCCACCGCTCGATAACTGAGGTCTCGCGCTCCCAGCCGAGGACCGATAGCGTGGCCGTCGACAGGTAGTAACGGGCGGCCATGGCCGCAGGCTGCTCCAGCCAGCGGGCGGTGACGACCCGCAGGATGTGGCCATGGGCGAAGAGGGCGACGTCGCCCTGGACCGGTCGGATCCTGGCGAGCACCCGGTCGGCGCGGGCCTCGAGGTCCTCGAGCGTTTCACCGCCGGGGAAGCCGCCGTCCCACGGCGTCCAGCCCGGCCGCTTCTGTCGGATCTCGACGGCGGTCATGTTGTCGTAGGCGCCGTAATCCCACTCGACAAGATCGGGTTCGAGGTCGATCGCCTCTCCGATGGCGAAGCCGGCCAGCCGGGCGGTCTCCAGTGCCCGCTGTAGCGGGCTGACGAGGACGAGGGCGAACCGCTCCCCGGCGAGTCGGGCGCCGACCCGCTTGGCTTGCCGGCGCCCCTCTTCGGTGAGCGGGATGTCCGTCCGGCCGGTATGCCGGCGGGTGACACTCCGCTCCGTCTCACCGTGGCGGATGAGAAACACCCGCCCTGCGGTGACGCTCATCCTCGCAGCCGGCCATACCGGCGGATCAGGTTGTTCGTCGAGCTGTCGTGGCCCGCGGCGTCGCCCGCTCCGGGCAACTCTCCGGCGATGCGGCCCGCCAGCACCTTGCCCAACTCGACGCCCCACTGGTCGAAGGAGTTGATGCCCCAGATCACTCCCTGGGTGAAGACCTTGTGCTCGTAGGCGGCGATGAGCTGGCCGAGCACGGACGGGGTGAGGCGGGGGGCGAGGATCGTGTTGGTGGGCCGGTTGCCGGTGAAGGTGCGGTGCGGGACCAGGTCCGGAGCTGCACCTTCGGCTGCCACCTCGTCGGCGGTCTTGCCGAAGGCGAGGGCCTCTGTCTGGGCGAAGAAGTTGGCCATCAGCAGGTCGTGGTGCCGGAGAAGGCGCGGGTTCTCCCCGCCGTAGTCGGGGAGGCCGAAGCCGATGAAGTCGGCCGGGATCAGGCGCGTGCCCTGGTGGATCAGCTGGTAGAAGGCGTGCTGCCCGTTGGTGCCGGGCTGGCCCCAGACGATGGGCCCGGTGCCGACCGCGACCGGGCGGCCGTCGCGGCCCGTCGACTTGCCGTTCGACTCCATGTCCAGCTGCTGGAGATAGGCGGGGAACCGGCCCAGGTTCTGGCTGTAGGGCAGGATCGCCACGGTCTCCGCTCCGAAGAAGTTGCCGTACCACACGCCGATCAGCCCGAGCAGGGCCGGCAGGTTGGCGTCGAACGGCGCGGAGCGGAAGTGCTCGTCGATGACAGCGAACCCGGCAAGGAACTCCCGGAAGGCAGTCGGCCCGATGGCGATCATCAGCGAGAGGCCGATGGCCGAGTCGACCGAGTAGCGGCCGCCGACCCAGTCCCAGAACTCGAACATGTTGGTCGGGTCGATGCCGAACTCGGCGACCTTGGCGGCGTTGGTCGACACGGCCACGAAGTGGCGGGCCACGGCCGCCTCGTCGCCGAGCAGCCCGACCAGCCAGGCCCGGGCGGTATGGGCGTTGGTCAGCGTCTCGAGCGTGGTGAAGGTCTTCGACGACACGATGAAGAGCGTCTCGGCGGGGTCGAGGTCCCTGGTTGCCTGCCAGACGTCGGTGCCGTCGACGTTGGACACGAAGCGCACCGTGAGCGCCGGATCGGCGAAGGCCCGCAAGGCGTCGTAGGCCATCGCCGGCCCGAGATCCGACCCGCCGATCCCGATGTTGACCACGTTGCGGATCGGCCGGCCGGTGTGGCCCACCCACTGCCCGAAGCGGACCTGCTCGGCGAAGAGCGCCATCTTGTCGAGGACGTGGTGGACGGCGGCGACGACGTCCTCGCCGTCGACGACCAGCCGTGAGCCCCGCGGCCTCCGCAGCGCGATGTGGAGCACCGGTCG
>JAICGL010000153.1 GCA_025923175.1 Acidimicrobiia bacterium | reverse complement strand
TGGCAACGGCTTTGGCCGCCTGCTCGAGCCCTGCACCGTCTCGGAGCACCCCCGCAAAGGTGGTCATGTCCCGCTGCAGCCGATCCCGCAGCTCAGCCACTGCAGCCAACTGGCGTTCTTCACCGCGGTCATCGCGCGGTGAGGAACGCCAGTTTGAAGGGGCGGCCCGGGCGGGGACCTCGTCAACGGGGACGCCGCGCATGGCGCCGGTCGGTTCGGCGCCGTCACGGCCGGTGGCAATCGCGGTAGCGGTGCGGTGGCCGAAGACGAGGCCTTCCAGCAGCGAGTTGGAGGCGAGGCGGTTGGCGCCGTGGATGCCGGTGCAGGCGACCTCGCCGCAGGCCCAGAGGCCGGGCAGCGAGGAGGCGCCGTCGACGTCGGTCACGATGCCACCGCAGAGGTAGTGCGCGGCGGGGGCGACCGGCAGCCACTCCCGGGTCGGGTCGAGGCCGGCGTCCTGGCATGCCGCCAGGATCGTGGGGAACCGCTTCGGGAAGTCCTCGATGGAGGTGGCGTCGAGCCAGAGGTGGTCGAGGCCCCGGTCGACGAGGCGGCGGGCGATGGCCCGGGAGACGACGTCGCGGGGAGCGAGGTCGGCCAACGGGTGCTCGCCGGCCATGAATGCCACGCCCTGTTCGTCGCGCAGCAGCGCTCCTTCGCCCCGCAGCGCCTCCGACAGCAGCGGCCGCGGCATGGCCGGGTGATGCAGCGCCGTCGGGTGGAACTGCATGAACTCGAGGTCGGCCACGGCCGCGCCGGCCGCCAGGGCCATGGCGACACCATCGCCGGTAGAGAGCGCGGGGTTGGTGGTGACCGAGTAGAGCTGCCCGGCGCCGCCGCAGGCCAGCACGACGTGACGCGCTCGTATCAGCAGTGGGCTGACGGCACCGGAGGGGATCCCGATCACGCCGGCGACCCGCCCGTCCTCGAGATGGAGCGAGAGGGCCAGCCAGCCTTCGGCGACGGTCACGTTCGCGTGCCCGGCGGTGGCGGCGACGAGGGCCCGTTCGACTTCGTGGCCGGTGGCGTCGCCGCCGGCGTGTACGACCCGGGCGAGGGAGTGGCCGCCTTCCCGGGCCAGGGCCAACGGGAAATCGGCTCCGCCGTCACCGGCCCGGTCGAAGGAGGCGCCCAGCGCCATCAGCTCCCGGAGCCGGGCGGGCCCTTCGCCGACCAGGACCCGCACCGCTTCTGGGTCGCAGAGCCCGCCGCCGGCTGACAGCGTGTCGGAGAAGTGCAGCTCGGGTGAGTCGTCGGGCGACAGCGCGGCTGCCACGCCGCCCTGGGCGTAGCGGGTGGCCGACGCCGCCAACTCGCCCTTGGTCAGCACGGTGACGGACAGGCCGGCCTCGGCTGCGGTCCGGGCGGCGGTCAGGCCGGCGACGCCCGAGCCGAGGACCAGGACGTCGACCGGGGTCAAGTCAGCTCTGGGATCAGATCGAAGGGCCCGTCGGGACCGGTCAACGTCGGGTCGGGAACCGGCCTGTTGCGGTCGTCGACGTGGACGATGGTCGGCGTGTAGCCCTCGAGTTCGGCGTCCTCGTAGTCGGCGTAGGTGATGACGATGACCCGGTCGCCGGGCTGGACCAGCCGGGCGGCCGCGCCGTTGAGGGTCACTTCGCCGGGCCCACCGACGATGGCGTAGGTCTCGAACCGGGCGCCGTTGTCGATGTCGAGGACAGCGACCTTCTCCCACTCGAGGATGTCGGCCAGCTCCATCAGCGCTGGATCGAGAGAGATCGAGCCCACGTAGTTGAGGTCGGCCCCGGTCACCCTCGCCCGGTGAATCTTCGACTTCATCATCGTGCGGCGCACAGACCCTCCACGGTGGGGGCGACGATGGCACCGAGGTCGACGACCGCCCCCCGGGCGTCGACGCGGATGGTCATGTTGTCGATCAGGCGGACGTCGCCCACCTTGGCGGCCACCGCCACCAGCACGTCACCGGTGAGTTCCTCGAGCGGCTCCAGCGAGTCAGCCGCCACGACCTCGGCGTACTCCAGCCGCACCAGCGGCTCGGTGGTCAGCACGTTGGCGACCACCCGGCGGAGCTTTCCGGCGTCGCGCTCGCCGCCGATCACCACGTCGGCCCCCGAATGGAGACCCCGGTAGATCACGGTGGCCGCCTCCCGTTCGGCCGGCGAAAGATTGCGGTTGCGGCTCGACATCGCCAGGCCGTCCGCCTCGCGCACCATGGGGCAGCCGACGATCTCGACCGGAAGGCACAGGTCGGCGGCCATGCGCCGCACCACCGCCAGCTGCTGGGCGTCCTTCTTGCCGAAATAGGCGGTGCACGGGCCGACGATGCTGAAGAGCTTCGCCACCACCGTGGCCACGCCGTCGAAATGGCCCGGCCGGGAGCTGCCGCACAGCCCGCCGGTCAATCCGGCGACCGAGACCGTGGTGAGCGGCGGAGTGGGGAACCCGGGGTACATCTCCTCGACCGGCGGGGCGAAGACGACATCGACACCCTCGGCAGCGGCTGCCGCCAGGTCGCCTTCGAGATCCTTGGGGTAGCGGTCGAGGTCTTCGGTCGGCCCGAACTGCAGCGGGTTGACGAACAGGGAGACGACGACCGTGTCGTGGGCGGCCCGGGCAGCCCGCATCAACGAGCGGTGCCCGTCGTGGAAGGCGCCCATCGTCGGGACGAACCCGACCGTGGCACCTCGACCCCGGACGGCGTCGAGGTGCGCCCGCAGCTCAGTAACGCGCTCGATCACGAGCGGGACCCCGGCGGGGTGCGTGACAGGGAGATCCAATGCGGCTACGACCTTTCGTTCCAGCCCCTCTCGGGGTGCCGGACTACTCAGGCGGTGCTGATCGGTGTGGCAGCCGTAATTGTAGGGGGGAACGGCGCATACCCTGCCAACCGGCGGTGGGCGCGACGACCAATTCGGGGGCGACGTCGGCCAGAGGGGCCAGCACGAAGGCCCGTTGATGGATCCGGGGGTGGGGCACGACGAGGTCGGGCTCCTCGATCCGCTCGTCTCCGATCATGAGGATGTCGATGTCGAGCGGGCGCGGCCCCCACCGCGTCCCCACTTCGGGCGGTTCCCGGCCGGCCGCCGCCTCCAGCGACTTGGCCACCGTGAGGAGGTCCCGGGCCGCCAGCGCCGTCTCGATGACGACCACTGCGTTGAGGAAGTCGGGTTGCTCAGGGCCGCCGACGGGCTCCGTCTCGTAGACCGGGGACAGCGCCACCACCCGCCCCACCTCGGCCGCCAGCCCGTCCACACCGAACTGCAGGTGGGCGGCCCGGTCCCCGAGGTTCGACCCGATACCGAAGTACGCCCGGCGCGCGACGGCCACGCCCGTCTCCCTACCGCTCGATCCGGACGGCGACGTGATCCACGTGGACGGGCACGGGCGGCCGCAGCTTCTTCACCGTGACGACCACGGCGGTGACGCGCGGATCGGCCCGGCAGGCCGCCGCGATCCGGGACGCCAGGGCCTCGAGCAGTGACAGCCCGCCGGCCTCCACGATCTCAACGACCTGCTGTGCCAACCCGTCGTAGTCGATGGTGTCTGACAGCACGTCGCTGCGACCGGCCGGTCCCAGGTCGACCGAGAGCTCGACGTCGACCTCGAAGGGCTGCGGCCTCCCCTGTTCCTCCGGCAGAACGCCGTGCGCCCCGAGAGCTCGAATGCCCGAGAGAATGATCGTGTCCATCGGGCGAAGACCCTATGCGGTTAGGGCTTCCACTCCCGGCGTTGGAGGGCGTCGAGTCGGTCGGCGCCCGACATCCGGCGGAGGTAGCGGTCGGTGCTGGCCAGGGTCTCGTGGCCAAGCTGGGCCTGGATGAGCTCGGCCGGCATCCCTTCGGCGGCGAGTTCGGCGGCATGGGTGAAGCGCAGCCCCTGGGCGTGGACCCGCTTGTCGATCCCGGCCTTCTCGGCCAACCGGGGCAGCAGTTGGCGAACGTAGGCGGGGTGGACCCGCCCGCCGGCCAGCGTGCAGAAGAGCGGAGCGTCGGCTCCGACGCCGAGGGACGCCCGTGTCCGCAGCCACTTCCGGACGAAGCCCAGGGCACCGGCGTCGATCCCGGCCTCCCGGACATGCATCCTGTCCTCGGCGGCTCTCGCCGCCGTTGTCGGGGGGACACCCCCCAACCCCCGGGTTCGCCGGCCGACGTGGATCACACCGTCGGCGACGTCCACATCGGCGGGGATTAGTGCGAGGGCCTCGTCGAGCCGAAGGCCCGCCCGGTACAGGACCACGACCAGCGCACGGTTGCGGATGCCGGTGGGGGCGGTGGTGGAGCAGGCACCCAGCAGTGCCCGCACTTCCTCCGGCGTCAGGAGCTCGGGCGGTAGCTTGCGCCCCTTGTTCGCCGGCGCCACCAAAGCGTCAGTTGCCACTTACAAAAGAGTAGAGCCGGCGCCCGGGGCTTTGGGTGACCCTCCAGCGAGGGGTGCGGGGGTACGGGCGCCGGCTCCAAGTGATCCTTCGGGGTGGGGGGTGCCCCGAAGGATCAATTACCCGTTGCGATCAGGGTTGCGATCAAAGTTGCGATCAAAGTTGCGGTCACCGTTGCCATTCGGCGCTTCGGCGCAGAAGGCGATGGCCACGATCGCCCATCGCACGTCCGTGCCGGGCGGGACCTCGGCGGCGACGCCGCGGACCTGGCGGTTGCCGGTCGGAGCGATCTCCTGGAGCATGACCCGTCCGGCGATGTCCTCGTCGTCACCGACCAGGCTGGCGGCGGTACCGACCACGCGCTTGCCGTTGGGACACTGGGCGACAGCACGCTTCGGGGTCTCGGAGTTGAAGCCGGAGTCAGGGGTACGGGAGGTGACCACCTCGAAGCCGCTGATGCCCGCCGGTCCCCGCTCTCCCTGGGGACCTGGAGGTCCTTCCGGGCCGGCGTTGCCTCGGGGCCCGGGGGAGCCGTCCCGCCCCGGCGGGCCGTCGGGGCCCATGAGGCCTTGCGGGCCCTGCTGACCGTCGGACCCCGCGGGACCGGCCGGGCCGGCATCGCCCTTCGGACCGGGGGGACCGGCCGGACCGACGTCACCCTTCGGGCCGGCGGGCCCCGGACGCCCGTCGGCACCCTTGGCGCCGAGGTCGCCACGGCGCCCCCGATCGTTCCAGGTGATGGAGCGCTCGTCGCCGCCGCAGCGCCGCTCGGCATCGACGATCCTCAGCCGGCCGCTCGACTTGTCGTAGCAGCCATGGATCACACCGTCGTGGGGGTCATGGGCGAACGCCCCGGCTCCGGCGACGAGGACGACGACCAGAGTCGTCGCGACGAAAACACCGAATGTCCGGCGGCGGTTTCTCTTGAATCCAACCTTCGGGAGGGCCATTCGCGCTCCTTTGCACATCGCTCAGCCGCCCCCCGGTGACTCCGGATTGGCTGTGCGTTTGCGGTGACCCTGCCGTAAGGCCCAAAGCTGGAATAGGACCGAACGGGTACCCTTTTGGCCCCAAACCCGCATGGAATTGCGGTTCTATTTGAAATAATTACGCTCTCGCTATAAAGCGCAATTGTTTCCGGGGGACACCTCGAACCGGGTCCTTCAGGAGCGAGGCCCGAATCGGATGACGGCCTTGCTGAACGGCACGAGGTCGCGCCGGTACTGCCGGTGGACGTCGGCGACGGCCTGATTGGCCTCCTGGCGCAGGTCAGCGATCTGGGCCTGCAGCTGTTCGATCTCGTCCCGGGCGCAGTCGAGCTCCTCCTCGAGAGCGATGATGCGTTTGACGCCGGCCAGACTTACGCCCTCGTTGGTCAGCTCCTGGATCCGCTGGAGACGGTGGATGTCACGATCGGAGTAACGGCGCGAGCGTCCGACCGTCCGCTGCGGCTCGACGAGACCCTTCCGCTCGTAGATGCGCAACGTCTGGGGATGAACGCCGGCCAGCTCGGCTGCCACCGAGATGACATACAGGGCCCGGTCCCGATCTTCAGTGGCCATGACGTCACACCCCCAGGTGCGCTCGTAGGTTGGCGGATTCGGTGGCGGCCAGCGCCTCCACCGCCTGACGTTGCTCGTCGGAGAGTGTCTGCGGCACGACGACGTCGACCGTGACCAGCAAATCGCCGGCGCCTCCGCCGGCCTTCGGCATCCCCCGGCCGCGGACCCGCAGCGTCTTTCCCGAGGCCGTGCCCGGGGGGATCCGCACGGTGACCGCGCCGTCGAGGGTTGGGACCTTGACCTCGGCGCCGAGGGCCGCCTCGGAGAACGTGACCGGGACCCGCAGCAGCAGGTCGTTGCCGCGCCGGCCGAACAAGGCGTGGGGCGCCACGTGGACGGTGACGTACAGGTCGCCCGGCGGCCCGCCGTTGTTCCCCGTCGTGCCCTTGCCCTTCACCCGGACGCGCTGGCCGTCGGCCACACCCACCGGGATCCGGACCTTGACCTCCCGGGTGCGGGTCTCGGAACCGCTGCCGCCGCACGTCGCGCAGGGCTTCTCCACCACCCGGCCGCTCCCGCTGCAGCGGGGGCAGATCTGGGAGAAGGAGAACGGGCCCTGGTCGACGGCCAGCGTGCCGACGCCATGGCACTGCGGGCAGGGCTGCGGAACGGTCCCGGGCGCGGCGCCGGTCCCGCCACAGGTATGGCAGGGGGCGGCGCCCGTCAGCTGGACGGCGATGGTCGCGCCCCGGACGGCGTCGTCGAACGCCAGGTGAACCTCGGCCTCGAGGTCACCGCCCCGGCGGGGGCCCGCACCGGGCTGGCGGGTCGCCGAACCCGCTCGCCGACCCGCCCGCCCGAACAGGTTGCCGAGAAGGTCGCCGAGGCCGCCGACGTCGCCCATGTCGCCGGTGGTCTCCCACCGGATGCCACCGTCGGGGCCGCCGAACCCGCCGGGACCGGCTCCGGCAAAGGGGTTGCCGGCACCTGACGCCACCATCTGGCGGACCTCGTCGTACTCCTTGCGCTTGGGCGCGTCGCCGAGGACGTCGTAGGCGGTGGAGATGTCCTTGAACCTCTCCTCCGCCTCCTTGTTGCCGGGGTTGGCGTCAGGGTGGTGCTGCTTGGCCAGCTTCCGGTAGGCGCGGGTGATGTCCTTCTCGGTCGCCCCCTTCTGGAGCCCGAGCACGGCGTAGTAGTCCTTCTCGAACCACTCCCGCTGCGGCGCCATTTCCCTACGTAGCCACCTTCACCATGGCCGGGCGGATGACCCGGCCCTTGAAGCGGTAGCCGCTGCGCACGACGTCGCGTACGCCCGGCTCCCCACCATCGTCCTCCACATGCATGACTGCTTCGTGTTCTTCCGGGTCGAACGGCTTGCCGAGCGCCTCGATCCGTTCCAGGCCGGCCTTCTCCAGCGCGCCGAGCAGCTCGCCGTAAACGAGCTCGACGCCCTTGCGGAGCCGCTCGACGTCGGTGCCGCCGCTGCCCAAGGCCAGCTCGAACGAGTCGAGCACCGGCAGGATCTGCTCGACGAGGCCGGAGGCGGCCCGCTCGAGGTGCGTCGTCTGGTCGCGCAGCATCCGCTTGCGGTAGTTGTCGAACTCCGCCTGCGTGCGCTGCAGGTGGGCCAGGTATTCGTCGCGTTCGGCGGTCAGCCGAGCGATCTCGTCGCCGCCTGAGTCGATGACGATCTCATCGACGCTCTCGTCGAGGAGCTCGCCCTCCGCCACCTCGCCTTCCCCGGCGTCCATGGCGGTGTGGGCGATCTCCTCGATCGGGTCCTGTGCCGGGACCTCCCCTTCGGGAGGCCCGGCGTCGTTCGTCGGCACGGGTTACGCCCCCTTGCCCTCGTCGACGATCTCGGCGTCGGCCACCTCTTCCTCGGCCGCGCCCTCGCCGGCCTGCGAGCCGTCGCCCGAGGGGCCGCCGGCGCCACCGGCGCCACCGCCCTGGGCCTGGGCCGCTGCCTGCTGGTACAGGCGGGAGGCGAAGTTCTGGCTGGCCTGGATCAGGCTCTCGTGCGCCCGCTTGATGGCGTCGACGTCGGTGCCGGCGATCGCCTCCTTGACCGACTTGAGGGCGTCCTCGATGGCGGTCTTGTCCTCGGGCGTGGCCTTCTCGCCCTGCTCCTTGAGGAGCTTCTCGGTCTGGTAGACGAGCGTGTCGGCGTTGTTGCGGACCTCGGCCTCCTCGCGGCGCTTGCGGTCCTCGTCGGCGTGGGTCTCGGCCTCGCGCATCATCCGGTCGATCTCGTCCCGGTTGAGGGCCGACTGGCCGGTGATGGTCATCGACTGCTCCTTGCCCGTCGCCCGGTCCTTGGCCGCCACGTGGACGATGCCGTTGGCGTCGATGTCGAACGTGACCTCGATCTGGGGCACGCCCCGGGGGGCAGGCGGCAGGTCGACGAGTTGGAACTTGCCCAGCGTCTTGTTGCGGTAGGCCATGTCGGACTCGCCCTGGAGGACGTGGATCTCGACCGACGGCTGGCCGTCCTCGGCTGTGGTGAAGACCTCCGACCGCTTGGTGGGGATCGTCGTGTTGCGCTCG
>JAICGL010000152.1 GCA_025923175.1 Acidimicrobiia bacterium | reverse complement strand
GCCTTCTGCACCAAGTTCCACCCTGGCGTGGCCGACGCCAGCGAGTTCCTCGCCGAACAGGCGGGCATGAAGGCCGCCGATCTGGCCGAGCACATCTACAGCTACTACGACGAGGCCGCCATCGCCCACCTGTTCGGAGTGGCCGCCGGCGTCGACTCCGTGATCCTGGGCGAGGGGCAGATCCTCGGGCAGGTGCGCGACGCCCTCAGGGTGGCCGAGGAAGAGGGCACCGCCAGTCACAACCTGGGCCGGATGTTCCGCTTCGCCATCGAGGTCGGCAAGCGTTCCCGGGCCGAGACCGGCATCGGCCGGGGGGCGGTCTCGCTGTCGTCGGCGGCCGTGGCCCTCGCCGCCGAGCGGCTCGGCACCCTGGTGGAGCAGCGGGTCCTCGTGCTCGGCGCCGGCGAGATGGGGGAGGGCATGGCCCGCTCCCTGGCCGGGTCGGGCGTGGCCGAGGTCGTCGTGGCGGGGCGGGGGACGGAGCGCTCCAGCGAGGTAGCGACCCGTGTCGGCGGGCGAGCGATCCCGATCGACCAGCTGCCGCAGGCGCTGGTCGCCGCCGATCTCGTGCTCACCTCGACCGGCGCCGACGAGGTCGTCATCACCCAGGACGAGATCGAGGTCGCCATGCAGCGCCGCTTCGGCCGGCCGCTGCTGATCGTCGACATCGCCGTTCCCCGAGACGTCGACCCCGGCGTGGCCGACGTCCCCGGGGTCACCCTCCTCGACATGGACGACCTCAAGACCTTCGCCGAGAGTTCCATGGACCGGCGCCGGCGCGAGGTGGCCCGGGTGCGGCGGATCATCTCCGCCGAGTTGGAGCGGCTCCGCACGGAGCGGACGGCCCGGGAGGTTGCCCCGCTGGTGTCGGCGCTGCGGTCGCGGGGGGAGGACATCCGTCTCGCTGAGTTGGAGCGTTTCCGGGCGAAGCTGGAGGCAGTCGACCCCAGGACGGCCGAGGCCATCGAGGCGCTGACCCGGGGGATCGTCGCCAAGCTGCTGCACGAGCCCACGGTGCGGGTGAAGGAGGCGGCCGGGAGCGGGCGGGGCGAGCTCTACGCCGACGCCCTCAGCGCGCTCTTCGACCTCGAGCCGTAAGCCTCGGTCGACCACGATGGCAGCGCTGCGCATCGCCACCCGGGGCAGCCGGCTGGCGCGATGGCAGGCAGAGCGTGTCGCCGCCCTTCTTGGGGGCGACGTCGAGCTCGTCATCGTGTCGACGACGGGTGACCAGCGCACCGACGTCCCGATCTGGACCATCGGCGGGACGGGCGTGTTCGTGAAAGAGGTCCAGCAGGCCGTCCTCGAAGGGCGGGCCGACCTCGCCGTCCACTCGGCCAAGGACCTGCCTTCGGAGACGGCCGACGGTCTGGTGCTGGCCGCCGTGCCCGAACGAGCGGACCCCCGTGACGCCCTCGTCGGCACCCGACTGGCGGATATCCCCGCCGAGGGCCGCATCGGAACCGGGTCGGTCCGCCGTCAGGCGCAGTTGGCGGCGCTCCGGCCGGATCTCCGCTTCGAGTCGATCCGGGGAAACATTGAGACCCGGGTGGCGAGGGCGGCCGACCTCGACGCCGTGGTTGTCGCCATGGCCGCGCTCGAACGGCTGGGGATGGGCGAGCATGCCACCGAGGTGTTGGAGCCGTCGGTCATGCTGCCCCAGATCGCTCAGGGCGCCCTCGCCGTCGAGTGCCGCGTCGACGACACCGAAGCCGCGGCGCGGCTGGCCGCCATCGACGACGCGGCCGCCCACCGCGCCGTCGACGCAGAGCGCGCCTTTCTCCGCCAACTCGGCGGTGGGTGCGACCTCCCCTGCGGCGCCCTGGCCGAAGCCCGAAACGACGGCACAGTGGCCCTTGAGGTCCTGCTCGCCACCCTCGACGGCAAGACCGTCCTGCGAGCCCGCCACGAGGGGCCCGACCCCGAAGAGGCTGGGGTGGAAGCAGCCCGCCTCCTGCTGGAGGAGCAGGGGGGTCGCGACCTCCTCTCGACGTAGAACGTCTGTCGCTGACCGGAAGTAGCATCTTCTTTTGTGGGATTCCCCGAGCAGCGTCCTCGGCGGCTACGGCGTACGGCGGCGGTCCGGCGATTGGTGGCCGAGACCCGGCTCTCGGTCGACGACCTCGTGGCTCCGCTGTTCGTGAAGGAAGGGATCGACGAGCCGCAGCCGATCCCGTCGATGCCGGGGGTGCTCCAGCACACCCAGGAGAGCCTCCGCAAGGAAGTGCGGGCGCTGGCCGACCTCGGCGTCCCGGCCGTCATCCTCTTCGGCGTGCCGGCCACGAAAGACGCCCGGGGCTCGGGCGGCGACGCGCCCTCTGGTGTCGTGCAGGTGGCGCTCAAGAACCTGCGTGACGAGGTCGGCGACCGGCTCGTCCTCATGGCCGACAACTGCCTCGACGAGTACACCGACCACGGCCACTGCGGGATCCTGACGGCCGACGGCGAGGTCGACAATGACGCCACGCTGGAGCGCTATGCCGCCATCGCCGTGGCACAAGCCGAGGCCGGCGTGGACGTCGTGGCCCCCAGCGGCATGATGGACGGGCAGGTCGGCGCCATCCGGGCGGCCCTCGACAGCTCGGGCCACACCGACATCGCCATCCTGGCTTACGCCGCCAAGTACGCCTCTGCGCTCTACGGTCCCTTCCGCGACGCCGCCGAGTGCGCTCCGAAGTTCGGCGACCGCAAGGCCTATCAGATGGACGCTCGCAACGCCCGGGAGGCCATCACCGAGGTGGCGCTCGACGTGGCCGAAGGCGCCGACATGATCATGGTCAAGCCGGCGCTCGCCTACCTCGACGTGATCGCCACCGTGCGGGACGCCTTCGACCTGCCGCTGGCGGCGTATCACGTGAGCGGCGAGTACTCCATGGTCCAGGCGGCGGCGGCCAACGGGTGGATTGACGGCGACGCTGTGACCCTCGAACACGTCACGGCCATCCGCCGGGCCGGGGCCGACTTCGTGCTCACCTACTTCGCCCGCCAGCTGGCCGAGCGCCAATGAATCTGCGGCTTCGCCGCCCCGCCCGGGGCCCCAACCCCGGGCTCCTCCGGAGAATGGGGCCCCTGCCCCATTCCCGGCCGTGACCCTCTTCGACCGGGCGCTGGCGCGCATCCCCGGAGGCGTGAACTCGCCGGTCCGGGCCTTCGGGTCGGTCGGGGGTCAGCCGTTCTTCGCAGCCCGGGCCGAGGGTCCGGCGGTGTGGGACACCGAGGGCCGCCGCTATCTCGACCTGGTCCAGTCGTGGGGGGCGTCGATCCTCGGCCACGCCGACCCCGACGTCGTCGAGGCCGTCAGCCGGGCGGCTCGCGCCGGGACGTCCTACGGCATCCCCACCGAAGCCGAGGTCCGCCTTGCCGAAGAGGTCTGTGCCCGGGTGCCCTCAGTCGACAAGCTCCGGCTCGTCTCTTCCGGGACCGAGGCAACCATGTCAGCCGTCCGCCTGGCCAGGGGCTTCACCGGGCGGGACATGATCCTCAAGTTCGCCGGCTGCTACCACGGCCACTCCGATGCGCTGCTGGCGTCGGCCGGCAGCGGCGTCGCCACCCTCGGCCTCCCCGGTTCGGCCGGCGTGCCGGCCGAGGCGGTGGCCGGCACCGTCGTCGTCGCCTACAACGACGAGGCCGGTCTCGACGAGGCCTTCGCCCGACACGGGCCCGCGCTGGCAGCAGTGATCGTGGAGGGCGTGGCCGCCAACATGGGTCTCGTGCCGCCGGCCGAGGGCTTCCTCGCCGGTCTACGCCGCCGCTGCACCGAAGCGGGCGCGCTGTTGATCATGGACGAGGTCATCACCGGCTTCCGGTTCGGCGACGACGGCGCGCAGGGCCGCTACGGGATCGACCCCGACCTGTCCTGCTTCGGCAAGGTCCTGGGCGGCGGACTGCCGCTCGCCGCCTTCGGGGGTCGGGCCGAGATCATGGACCAGCTCGCCCCGCTCGGCCCCGTCTACCAGGCTGGGACCCTGTCAGGGAACCCGCTGGCCACCGCCGCCGGCCTCACTGTCCTGTCCCGGCTCGACGCCGACGCCTACGCCACCCTCGAGGCGAGTGCCACGACGCTGGCCGACGGGCTGTGGCACGCGATCAACAGCGTCGGGTTCATCGCGCAGGTGCCGCAGGTGGGCCCGCTCGTCGGGCTGTTCTTCTCCTACAGGCCGGTGGTCGACTACGCCACGGCCCAGAGCGCCGATGCCAAGCTCTACGCGCGCTTCTTCCACGAGATGCTCGACAGGGGTGTCTACCTCGCTCCCAGCCCCTTCGAGGCGATGTTCCCCAGCCTGGCCCACAGTCCGGCCGAGATCGATGAAATCGTCGCCGCTGCCGCCGATGCCGCCGAGGCGGTCGCTGCCGCCGGCTAGGCGGCCCGGGCGCTGCTACTGACCGCCGCTGCGCTTCCGCACTTTGTCGATAGCGAAGAGCAGGCCGACGAAGACGAAGCACATGAAGGCGAACGCCATGAAGGCGATGTCGCCGTCGTGCGAGGCGTCGATGAGCTGCTGGGCCAGTACGGGCACGGTGCTTCCTTCCGGCTCAGGCGGGGGAGGGGGAGGGTTCGAGTTCGGCGGCCTTGGCCTTCAGGGCCGAGCGCTCCATGCCGTGCATCACATAGAGGCTGATGGCAAAGAGGATCGTGAAGGCGATGGTCATGATGATCGGCGGCTGGCGGAGCGCCCCGAGGTCCCGCACGAGGACGACGTTCTTCACGGGCTGAGAAGGATCGGCCGTTGGCAGTGGCGGGGCCGCTCCCGGCAGCGCTTCCAGCTTCTTGGCGGCCTGGACTGCCATAACGGCGTAGTGCGGGCGATGACGGAAGAAGGACAGGTTTCCACCACCCACCTCCTCAGCCTCGATGACGACGTAGTCGCTCGCGGTCTGGAACAGCTTGAACTCGCCGCCCTCGGCCGTCAGGGCCCCGTCGACCGTCGCCTTGATCTCGCCCTGAGAGGCCCCGTCGACCTTCCTGCCTTCCTGCTGGATGGTGCGGACCGCTTCGATCTTTGCCTGCGAAGGGTTGTCGACAATCTCCGACACCTTCCAATGCGGCCCGGGCCCGTGGAGTGCGTTGAGTGGTGTCAGGTTGGTGAACCAGATCAGGCCGAGCATGGCCAGGAATCCGCAGAGCGAGGCGAAGGAGACCATGAACCCCATGCGGTTGCCGATGTCGGTCGCCAGGATGAGGTAGATCGACCCGCAGAAAAGCCCGACGGAGAAGACCACGATGGCGTAGCCGCGCAACTCGCCCATCAGGTCGAGCTGAACGCCTCCCGCTTCCGTGGCCAGCATCAACAACGCACCCATGTCTTCGCGCCTCCCTAGAGACCGCGCTCGAAGAGGACGATTTCGTCGATCTGGCGGGCCGAGAGCATCTCCCCGAATCCCGGCATCCGGCCCGAGCCGATGCCCTGCGTGCCGTAGGTCTTCTGGAACTCGGACCCGTCCGTCACGAACTCGATGTGCTTGCTCGCGCCACCGCCCAGCGACGGGAACTGCCGCAAGGTCACGCCGCCTGTCAGGTTCGGGCCGAAGGCGCCGCCGCCGCCCATCACCTCGGGATCACCGTAGGACCAGCCCTTGGTGTGGCACCGGGCGCACATGGCCATGAACAGCGCCTGGCCCTCGGAGATCCCGGGGTTGTCCTGCATGATCTTCTGGGCTCGCTCGGTATTGCGTTTCCTGGCCTCTTCGGGCGTGAGTTGAATCGACTGCAGGTAGTTCACGAGGTCCTCGACCGGTTGCTCGGGGAGAGGCCCCCCTCCTTCGAGCCCCCAGGCCGGCATCGGCGTACCGGGCCGGCCGTACACGATGATCTGGGTGACCTCCTCCGGGCTGAAGCGGAGGAGCACGTCGTCGAGGGATGGCGCTGCCCACGACACCGTCCTGACCAGCTCGCCGGGCTCGGTCGGCTGGAGCACATACGTCGCCACCCCGCCCTCCCCCTTGGAACCGTGGCAGCGGGCGCACTCGAGTTGCAGGATCTCGCTGTGCCCCTCGATCGTGCCGGCGAGGGCGAAACGCTGCCGGCCCCGCTCGGCGGAGTCCTCCAGGAAGAACTTGTCCATCTTCTCCTGCCTGGTCGGCTCCAGCAGCCAGTAGGCCGGCAGGGAGGCGGCCAGGATGGCCGAGAAGATGACACCCGCACCGAGATACTTCTCGAGCTTCGGGCCTTCCATGGTCTCGTCGTCGTAGTACTCGATCTCGTTCGGCGGCGGCGCGGGCTTGCGCCCCCGTTGCCCGAGGATCGCCAGGGCCAGGAAGACGACCACGGCGATGCCATTGACCAAGAACAGGATGTTGCGGAGACTCACAGGTTCCCTCTCGTCAGACGCAGCTCGGGCCCTCGGCTTCTTGACCCGTGGTCTCGACGCCGATGGCAAGGCCCTGGACCACGGTTCCGGTGTCGATCGTCACCGTGTCGCCGCTGACCTCGATGGGGAACTGGTCGAGACCCCGGGGGGCGGGGCCACCTTTCTTCTCCCCGACCCGGTTGTATTTCGAGCCGTGGCACGGGCATTCGAACCACTGCGACGTCTGGCACCATGGCACACGACAGCCGAGGTGGACACACTTCTGGAAGATGGCGATGAGGCCCGCCTCCAGCCCGGGCAACACCGTCTCTGAGTAGGCCTCTTTGGCCCGGCCGAGCGCCGCTTCCGGATAGGGGTTGATGTACGCCCGAGCCTCGGGGACGTAGAACGGCTGCTTCTTCTCAGCGATCTCGCCCAGGATGTCCTGCCGATTGCCGGCCCTGACCTTGCCGCCGAAGCCGCCGGACAGGCTCGGCCACAGGAAGGCGATCATGGCGACGCTGAAGCCACCCCAGGCCAGGCTCTGGGCGCCGACGATGCTCCGGTTGAAGAACTGACGGCGGTTCACCCCGAGGGTCTCGGGGTCGGCGGGCGCCTCACCGAAGCGGATCAGGCCGCCGGCTGCTGAGAGCACCGGCTTGCCCGCTCCGGCCGGCTCCAGGCTCTGCCGGGCCTCTCCGGCCCGCGCCCGCGCCGCTTCGCTCTCGTCGATGGTCGCAACGGCCGCGCCTGCTTCCGAGCGGTCGGCCTTGCGCGCTTCCCGCCCCAACGACCCCGTCGAGGATCGCTGCCGGGAGATCGTCGTAGCCACCGCCAGCAACCCGGCCAGCACCAGCAGGACCGGGATGGCGATCAGGAGGACGGTACTTGCTTTCATCGGGGGGTTTCCTCTGCGCTAGAGGTCAAAGAAGGTTCCGGCCTTCCAGGGGTAGACGAAGTTGAAGCCCGGGCCTCGGAAGAACGAACCGATGATGACCAGCACGGCCCAGAACATGAGGAACAGCGTGAAGAGGCAGATGGCGAACTTGCGGTCGTCCGGATGCGTCTTCGGGTTCTTGTCGATGTAGGGCGCCATCATCAGGATGATCAGGCCCATGCCGGGGATGGTCACCCCGGCGACCATCGGGTGCCAGATCGTGAGCAGCTCCTGGAGGCCGAGGAAGTACCACGGCGCCTTCGAGGGGTTCGGCGTCTGGTTGAAGTTGGCCTGTTCCAGCAGTGGCGCCCGCACGAGCGCGGAGAAGATCGTTACCAGCGCCATGAGGACGAGCATGGACACGAACTCGCCGACCAGCAGATGGGGCCATGTGTGGACCTTGTCCTGCGCCTCGGCCCGGGTCTGCTGGATGGATCCGGCCTTGACGACCGTGAGGAGCCGCTGGGTGTGGCCCCCGGGGCCGGTGGCCGTCGGAGATGGTGCGGCCGTGGCGGCTGCTGCCCGGCCACCGGCGGCCGGTGCGGGTTGCGCCCCTCCGGCGGCGGGGGCGGGAGCGGCTCCGCCTTCCTTGGCGGCCCGGCGAGCAGCGGAGCGGGCGAGGAGGTGGGCCGGAATCTTGGATTCGGCGTCACCGGTCGGCCGGGCCTCGGGAGCGGCGCCTTCTGCGGCCGCCGCCGGTGCCTCAGCTGCGGGTGCTTCGGCTCCGCCCTCGGCGGCCGGCGCAGCTTCGGTCGGCGCTGCGGCGGGCGCGTCCTCACCAGGGACCGGCAGGCCCAGGGCCCTTCGGCGCTCCCTGCTTCGTTCCAGTAGATGTTCGGGAACCTCGCCTTCCGGCATTTCTCGTCCTCTCCCGACCTAGAGCGGGCCTGAGATGCCGCCGTCTTTCCTGACCCGCCAGAAGTGGATGGCCAGGAAGATCACGACGACGAACGGAAGCATGAGCACGTGGAGCGTGTACCACCGGAGAAGCGTCTCGGTGCTGATCTCCTTGGTCCCCAGGAGCACGAACCGGACCTGGTTTCCGAAGACCGGGGTGTAGCCCATCATGTTGGTCCCCACGGTGACCGCCCACAGGGCCAGTTGGTCCCAGGGGAGCAGGTAGCCGGTGAAGGACAGCAGCAGCGTGAACTGCAACAGCATGACGCCGACCACCCAGTTGAACTCCCG
>JAICGL010000151.1 GCA_025923175.1 Acidimicrobiia bacterium | reverse complement strand
GACCGGGGTGGTGCTGGGCATCGACCCGGGGGTGTCCCGCTGCGGCTACGGGGCGGTCGCAGCCGAGGGGAGCGGGCTTGTGCCGCTGGCCTGCGGCGTCATCCGCACGTCGCCGGGCGAGCCGATGCCTGCACGCCTCTGCGCCCTCTTCGGCGAGCTGGAGGGTCTCGTGGGCGAGCTGCGCCCGGTGGCGATCGCCGTGGAGCGGGTCTTCTTCCAGACCAACGTCCGCACCGCCATGTCGGTCGGCCAGGCCAGCGGCCTGGCCCTGGTAGTGGCCGAACGGGCCGGCGTGCCGGTCGCCCAGTACACGCCCAACGAGGTGAAACAGGCCGTGGCCGGGTACGGCGCCGCCGACAAGGCCCAGGTCCAGGCCATGGTGGCCCGGCTGCTCCACCTGTCGGAGGTCCCAAAACCGCCCGACGCCGCCGACGCCCTCGCCCTGGCGATCTGCCACCTCTCCGCCGGCCGGTTCCGGGCAGCAGCCGGTCGGCAGGTGTCTGAGGGCTCAGCCGCCGGGTCCGGCTTCACCTCCCCCAACCCGGTGCCCGGCTTGGCCCGGGCCATCGCAGCCGCCACAGCGAAGGAGAGCCGATGATCGGATCGTTGAGGGGCATCGTCCTCGACCGGGCGATCGGCGGGGAGGTACTCGTCGAGGTCGGCGGGGTCGGCTATCGGGTCTCCGTGCCATCGGGGTCGGTGGCCGCGCTCGAACCGGGTGGCCCGGTATTCTTGTTCACCCACCTGGTCGTGCGGGAAGACGCCATGAGCCTCTACGGCTTTTCTGACCGGGATCAGCGCGACACATTCGAGGCGCTGATGGGCGCCACCGGGGTTGGGCCGAAGCTGGCGCTGGCGATCCTCTCCGTCCACTCGCCGTCCGCCCTGCGGCGGGCCGTCCTCGAGGGCGACCTCGACGCCCTCACCCTCGTCCCCGGCGTCGGGAAGCGCACTGCCCAGCGGCTGATGATCGAGTTGGCCGCCAAGCTCGGCGCCGCCACCCCTGACCCCGTCGGAGTCGAGGGCGGGCCGAGCGCCAGGGCGGAGGTCCGGGCCGCCCTCGAGGGGCTCGGCTACGGCGCCGAGGAGGTGCGGTACGTGCTCGACACCCTCCCGATCGACGGGCCGGTCGAGATCCTGTTGAAGGACGCCCTCAAGCTGCTGGCCACGGAACGTGCGCCGCGCCCGGCGCTGAGCGGGAACGGTAAGAGCCGTGCGTGAGGAGCTGCTCCGGGCGGGAGCGTCGCCGGCCGAAGAGGCCGAGGAGACGACACTGCGGCCCCGCCGCCTCGCCGAGTTCGTCGGCCAGCCTGCGCTGCGGGAGCACCTGGAGATCGTCCTCGGCGCCGCCCGTCAGCGCGGTCAGGCCGCCGACCACCTCTTATTTGCAGGCCCCCCTGGCCTCGGCAAGACCACGCTGGCCGGGATCGTCGCCGCCGAGATGGGGGTCGGGTTCCGGATCACCAGCGGGCCGGCGCTGGAGCGGTCGGGGGACCTCGCCGCCATCCTCACGAACCTCGACGAGGGCGACGTTCTCTTCATCGACGAGATTCACCGCCTCCACCGGATCGTGGAGGAGGTGCTCTACCCAGCCATGGAGGACTTCTGCCTCGACATCGTCATCGGCAAGGGCCCCTCGGCCCGGTCCATCCGCCTCGACCTGCCCCGCTTCACGCTGGTCGGGGCCACCACCCGCACCGGGCTGATCACCGGCCCGCTGCGCGATCGGTTCGGCTTCGTCGCCCGGCTCGACTACTACGACACCGCCGACCTCGAGGCCGTCGTGCTGCGCGCCGCCCGCATCCTCGGTGTGGAGTTGGAGCCCGAGGGTGCGGCCGAGATCGGCGTCCGGTCCAGGGGCACGCCCCGCATCGCCAACCGCCTGCTGCGCCTCGTCCGCGACTTCGCCGAGGTCCGGGCCGACGGAGTGGTGACCGGAGTCGTGGCCCGGGAGGCCCTCCGGCTCTTCGAGGTCGACGAGCGGGGTCTCGACAAGGTCGACCGGGGCATCCTCACCGCCCTGTGCCGTACGTTCGGCGGAGCACCGGTCGGGCTGTCGACCCTCGCCGTCTCTGTTGGCGAAGAGCCAGAGACCGTGGAAGACGTCTACGAGCCCTACCTGCTGAAGGAAGGGTTCCTCCAGCGCACGCCCCGGGGGAGGGTCGCCACGGCGGCGGCCTTCGCCCACCTCGGCGTGGCGCCGCCCGCCGACGGGGCTGCTCCCGACACCGCAAGCCTCTTCGACGGCTGAAGGGCCCCTGACCCCGCTGAGGTGGGCAAATGCCGCGGGGAAGGCGCCCATGAGCCGGGTCCGGCGAACCGCCGCGTTACCATTCAGGCTTCCCCCGACCGGTAGAACCCGGAGTTCTCGCCGTGGATGGCGTGCTAGGTCTCCTCTGGATAGTCCTGATGCTCGGCGCGTTCTACGCGCTGCTCCTGCGACCCCAGCGGCGGAACATGGCAGCCCACCAGGCGCTCATGGCCAGCCTCCAGGAGGGCGACGAGGTGATGACCATGGGCGGCATCTACGGGCGCATCGAAAAGGTCGACGACCAGATCATCGAGCTCGAGGTCGCCCCCGGGACGTCGTTCCGGGTGGCCCGGTCCGCCATTTCACGGAAGGTCGAGAACTGACGTGCGCCGTCTCGTCATCCGGCTGATTTTCAGCCTCCTCATGGTGGTGGTACCGCTCGTTGCGGTGTTCGCCACCGACACCACCCCTCAGCTCGGGCTCGACCTGCAGGGCGGGATCTCGGTGGTGCTGGCGCCCAAGGAGGGCGCAAAGGTGGAGTCCGGGACACTGGCCCAGGCGGTCAACATCATCCGCAACCGGGTCGACTCCCTGGGCGTGGCCGAGCCCGAGATCAGCCAGCAGGGTGACAACATCATCATCGACCTGCCCGGCGTGGAGGACCGCGAGAAGGCCCTGAACATCGTCGGCCAGACGGCCGAGCTGCGGTTCCGGGGCGTTCTCCAGACTCTGCCGGCAGAGAACGTCGCGGTCACCACGACAACTACCGTCCCGGAATCGACCACGACGACCGCGGCCGGAGGGGCGACCACCACCACCGCTCCGGCGTCGACGTCGACGTCCGTCCAGCGCGGCAGCGTCACCCAGGGCCAGGCCACCAGCAGCACCGCCGCGACGACGGCCACCACCGCTCCGACGACGACCACGACGGTCCCGGCCACGACGCCCACGACCATCCCCCAACTCACCGGCATCGTCGAGACCACGGAGGACATCCCCGACCAGGAGGTCGTCCTGCCCGTCCGCAAGGGCGTCGGCGAAGACACCTCCCCCCGCCTGCGGCTCGGCCCCACCCTGATGACCGGGCGCGACGTCAAGACGGCGTCGTCGGTTTACCGGACGGGTGAGGGATGGCTCGTCCTGCTGAACTTCACCGACGAAGGCTTCAAGAAGTTCCAGGACGTCGCCCAGCAGTGGTACTTGCGGCAGGTAGCCGTCGTCCTCGACGGTGTCGTGCAGTCCTACCCGACGATTCAGACCCAGCGGTTCGACACGAACGAGGTGCAGATCACAGGGAACTTCAAGGAGTCCGAGGCGAAGGACCTCGCACTCGTGCTCAAGTACGGTGCGCTGCCCGTCCCGCTCGAACGCCAGACGGTGCAGGACGTCTCGCCGAGCCTCGGGAAGGACCAGCTCAAGGCGGGCATCGTCGCCGGTTTGCTCGGCCTCGGCCTGGTGGCGATCTACATGCTCGTGTACTACCGCCTGCTCGGCATCGTGATCTGGGCCGGCCTCCTGCTGGCGGCCGGGGCGCTCTACGTGCTGACATCCTGGCTCGGCAACGTGATCGGGTTGACCCTCACGCTGTCCGGGGTGACCGGCATCATCGTGTCGGTCGGCATCACCGTCGACTCCTACGTCGTCTACTTCGAGCGGCTCAAAGACGAGGTCCGCAGCGGGAAGACGATCCGGTCCTCGCTCGACCGGGGCTTCTCCCGTTCGTTCCGGACGATCTTCGCCGCTGACCTGGTGTCGCTCATCGGCGCGGGGCTGCTGTACCTCCTGGCCATCGGGTCGGTGCGAGGGTTCGCCTTCTTCCTCGGCCTGTCGGTCCTCCTCGACCTGTTCGTGGCCTACTTCTTCATGCACCCGCTGGTCAGCATCATCGGCCGGAAGCCGGCCTTCACCAAGGCGAGATGGCTCGGCATCTCCTCCGGACTCGGTATCAAGGAGGCGACGGCATGAGCTTCCGCGAAACGCTCAGCGACATCTTCCACGAGCAGACGAACTATGACTTCGTCGGCCCCAAGAAGAAGTGGTTCATGTTCTCCGGCGTCCTCATCCTCATCGGCCTCGCCGCCCTCGGGATCCGCGGAGGCCTCAATCTGGGCATCGAGTTCAAGGGCGGCACATCCTGGGAGATGGAGGTTCGCGACAAGCGGCCCACCACCGGAAGCGTGCGGGAGGTCGTGGAGGCGGCCGGGCTCACCGAGGCCAGTGTCCAGCTGCTCGGCCGGCCGCCCGACTCGGCCCGGGTCGAGTCGAAGCGAGCCACCATTGAAGAGCAGGAGAAAGTCCGCCGGGCCCTGGCGGAGTACGCCAACGTCCAGCCGCTCGACGTCAGCATCAACGACGTCGGGCCGTCCTGGGGCGCCGAAGTCAGCTCGAAGGCTGTCCGCGCTCTGCTGTTCTTCTTCCTGGCCATCGCCGCCTACCTGTCGCTGCGGTTCGAGCCGAAGATGGCGCTGGCGGCGCTCGCCGCCGTCGTCCACGACATCTTCATCACGGTCGGCGCCTATGCCCTGACCGGATTCCCGGTCACGCCGGCCACGGTGATCGCCTTCCTCACGATCCTCGGTTTCTCGCTCTACGACACGGTGGTCGTCTTCGACAAGGTCGACGAGAACGTGGCCGGCATCGGCGCTACCGGGCGGGAGACGTACTCCGGTGTTGTGAACCGGTCGATGAACGAAGTGCTGATGCGGTCGCTCAACACCTCGATCACCGCCGTGCTCCCGGTGCTGTCCCTGCTGATCGTCGGCGCCTACCTGCTCCAGGCCGCCACCCTGAAGGACTTCGCGCTGGCGCTGTTCATCGGCCTGCTCACCGGGGCCTACTCGTCGATCTTCGTGGCGACGCCGTTCCTGGCGGTCCTCAAGGAGCGGGAACCCCGTTACACCGCCATCCGCCAGAAGCTGGCCGGCCGGGCCGCCACCGTGGCCGCTCCTGCCTACGCCGGGGCTTCGACAGCCGCCGGAGCGGGAGGCAGCAGCGCCGGAGGAGCCGCCAGCAGCGGCACGGCGGGCGGCCGGGTCCTCGACACGCCCGAGGGCGAAGGCGATGGGGCCGAAAGCGGGCGCTCGCCCCGCGTGGCGCCCCGACCGGTGCCGACCCGGCGTCCCAGCGGCGCCGCCGCTCCCCGTCCGAGGCAGAAGCGTCGTCGGCGGTGACGCTCCGTGAGCTCCCGGCCGGTACCCTTGTGATGTGGAGCCTGACGTTCCTCGACTCAAGGACCTGATCCGGGACATCCCCGACTTCCCCAAGGCCGGGGTGGTCTTCAAGGACATCACGCCCCTCCTGGCCGACCCGGAGGGTTTCTCCCTCGTCGTGGAGAACATCGCGTCAAAGTTCGAGGGACAGGGGATCCGAAAGGTGGTCGGGATCGAGGCCCGGGGGTTCATCATCGCCGCCCCGGTGGCCCACCGGCTGGGGGCCGGCTTCGTTCCGGTCCGCAAGGTCGGCAAGCTGCCATGGGAAGTCGAGGCCGAGGCCTACGAGCTGGAGTACGGCACGGGCCTCCTCGAGTTGCACCGCGACGCGGTCGCCTTCGACGAGCGGGTGCTGGTCGTCGACGACGTCCTCGCGACGGGGGGCACCGCGGCAGCCACCATCCGCCTGATCGAGCGTCTCGGGGCCAAGGTCGCCGGGCTGTCGTTCGTGATCGAGCTCGGATTCCTCAACGGCCGCCGCCAGCTCCCGGGACGCGACATCCTGTCGCTGCTCCACTACGAGTGAGGGCGGTGGTGGCGTGAGCACCGTCGACCGGCGCATCGACCTACGGGTGGAGGGCCGCCGGGCGATCGTGCCCTGGCGCCGCCACCACGCCAGCTCCGAGCTGGCCCCGTTGCTGGCGGCGTTCCTGGAACGCCATCCGAAGGGTGAGACCGGTCGCATCGAACGGGCCTACGAGGTCGCCAAGAAGGCCCACCAGGACCAGGTGCGCCGCTCCGGCGACCCGTACATCTCCCATCCGCTGTCGGTGGCCCGCATTCTGGCCGGGCTCGGGCTCGACGATGTGACCATCGCCGCTGCCTTGCTGCACGACGCGGTGGAGGACACCGACGTCACCCTGGCCGACATCTCCAAGGACTTCGGGCCAGATGTCGCCGCCATCGTCGACGGCGTCACCAAGCTGGACCGCCTCCAGTTCGACACCAAGGAGGCCCAGCAGGCCGCCACCCTGCGCAAGATGCTCGTGGCCATGGCGAAGGACATCCGGGTCCTGCTCATCAAGCTGGCCGACCGGCTCCACAACATGCGGACGATCGCCGCCCTACCCGACGGCAAGCAGCGCCGCATCGCCCAGGAGACGCTCGACATCTACGCGCCCCTGGCTCACCGCCTCGGTATCCAGGACGTGAAGTGGCAGCTGGAGGACCTGTCCTTCGCCGTCCTCTATCCCAAGCGCTACGCCGAGATCGAGCAGATGGTGGCCAGCCGGGCCCCCGAGCGCGACTTCTACCTGCGCGAAGTGCTCGAAGCGGTCTCGAACCGGCTGGCCGTCCTGCGCATCCGGGCCGACGTCTCGGGCCGTCCGAAGCACTTCTTTTCCATCTACGAGAAGATGGTCGTGAAGGGCAAGGAGTTCGACGAGGTCCAGGACCTCGTGGCGATCCGGGTCGTCGTCGACTCGGTGAAGGACTGCTACGGCGCCCTCGGTTCGATCCACGCGCTGTGGAAGCCGATCCAGGGGCGGTTCAAGGACTACATCGCCATGCCCAAGTTCAACCTCTACCAGTCGCTGCACACGACGGTGGTGGGGCCGCAGGGCAAGCCGGTCGAGGTCCAGATCCGCACCAAGGAGATGCACCAGCGGGCCGAGTACGGCATCGCCGCCCACTGGGGCTACAAGGAGAACCGGTCCCCCCAGGAAGACCTCGGCTGGCTCCAGCGCCTCGTCGACTGGCAGCAGGAAACGGCCAACCCCACCGAGTTCATGGAGGTCCTCAAGGTCGACCTCGAGCAGGACGAGGTCTTCGTCTTCACCCCCAAGGGCGACGTCGTCACCCTGCCGGCCGGCGCCACCGCGGTCGACTTCGCCTACACGATCCACACCGAGGTCGGTCACCGCACCATCGGCGCCCGCGTCAACGGGCGACTCGTGCCGCTCGACTCGGCGCTGGCGTCGGGCGACTCGGTCGAGATCTTCACCTCGAAGGTGGCCGGCGCCGGCCCGTCGCGTGACTGGCTGCGCTTCGTCCAGACGCCCCGGGCCCGCTCGAAGATCCGGCAGTGGTTCTCCCGGGAGCGCCGGGAGGACGCCATCGAGACCGGCCGGGAAGAGCTCGTGAAGGCGCTGCGCAAGGAGGGGCTGCCCGTCCAGAAGCTGGCCGGCAGCTCGATCCTGGGCAAGGTCGCCGTGGCCATGAACTACGCCGACCTCGAGGCCCTCCACGCCGCCATCGGCGAGGGGCACGTGTCGGGCAAGGCGGTGGCCCAGCGGATCCAGCGGGAGATGCGGGGCGGCGAGGAGCAGATTTCCACCACCGCCACCCGGCCCCGGCGCAAGCCCCGGGGCGCGCACTCCAAGATCGGCGTCCACGTCGAAGGGCTCGACGACGTGCTGGTGCGGCTGTCGCGCTGCTGCACCCCGGTGCCCGGCGACGAGATCATCGGCTTCGTCACCCGGGGCCGTGGTGTGTCGGTCCACCGGGCCGACTGCGCCAACGCCGCCGGCCTGACCAGCCAGAGCTCCCGGCTGATCGAGGTCGAGTGGGACGGGCAGAGCTCAGGCAGCTGGGTCGTTTCGATCCAGATCGAGGCGCTCGACCGCTCCAAGCTCCTGCGTGACGTTGCCGAGGTCCTCGCCGACCACCACGTCGACATCATCTCCTGCTCGACCCACACGACGGCCGACCGGGTGGCCACGCTCCACTTCGACTTCGAGCTGTCCGACCCGGGCCACCTCGATTCGATCCTCGCCGCCGTGCGCCGGGTCGACTCCATCTACGAGGTATCTCGGGTCCTTCCGGGCAAGACGCCTGCCCACTGAGTTTTCGGGCGCCTGCCCGATGGCTCCTCAAGGTGAGGGGCGGCACCGTCGATAAACCGGACCATGGGAGCCGTCTCGCTGATCGTTCCAACCCGTAACGAGGCCGGCAACATCTCAGAGCTGCTGGTGCGCCTCGACCGCCTCCCGGCCGACGTGCTGGGCGAGGTGATCTTCGTCGACGACAGCGACGACGACACCCCGGCCGCG
>JAICGL010000150.1 GCA_025923175.1 Acidimicrobiia bacterium | reverse complement strand
GCCGGTCGCTTGGCCACAACCCGGCCGGGACCTGGAGTGCAGTCCCCAGCACGGCGTACTGCTCGTAGACCTTGTCGGCAACGGCGGGTTCGAGCGGGCCGAACATCTCCTCGTAGACGAGCATCGCCGTGTCGTACAGCGTGGCGGCGACCCACAGCTGCAGTTCCGGATCAGTGGCGCGATACCCCGATCCGGTCACCCTCCGGTGCGCCGCCGTGACGGCCGTTGCCACGGCTTCGATCTCTTCCGGCGTTCCGAAGGTCACGCCGTACACATACGTGAGCGTCGCCCGCAGCCGGTCGAGCGGCCGAGTGGCGAAATCGCTGTGCTCGGCAACGCCGCGTCCGACGGCCGGATGGGCGACCTGCAGCAGGATGGCCCGCGCCCCGCCAGCCAGCAGCGCCCCTTCCCGGGCCACCCTCCGCATCTCGGCGTTCTCTCGCACGCCGTCCCACCTTATGCTGCGTCCCACCATTCCGAGTCGGGGTCGAACGCGATGCGGCAACTCCGCATCAGCTCGTTCGCCCCGTCGCAGCAGAACCAGTCGACGAGGTGTACCCCGAACTGCGCACACTGCTCCCGGGCGGTCACGAAGCGAAACCGCAGCTCGGCGGGTGGCGGCCCCCACTCCACCCGTTCGTCGTTGAAGACGACCGCTGCCTCCGGGACGATCCCGTTCCGGAACGTGTGCTCCAGGCAACAGGCGAGACCGAGATGCGGAGGGTCGGTCGTCGTCGTGTGGGCGATGGCGAGCAGGTTCCCGGCCCGGTCGGCGGTGGCGACGAGCAACCGTCCCGGGCCGAATTCCTGCTGGTCGAGGGCGAGAGACCAGGAGTCTTCGCGAAGCGAGAGCTCTTCCGGGTCCTCGGGCACGACGAGTTCGACGATGATGGCGTCCGACTCCATTGGGGTGCGCCTTTCCCGTAATAGCGGGCGACGTGCCCGCGACGATCCTTCGAGGGCCCGCAGGGGGCCGAGGGCGCAGCAGCGTTGTCGGAGCGATGGGCTGTGCCGCCGGGGATCGTACGGCGACAGGCTTCCCGGTGCTCGGGAATTTCCGTCAGGCGACTTCGGCGGCCGGAGCGGCGAACTGGGCCTCGTAGAGGCGGGCGTAGGCGCCCTGGGCCGCCAGCAACTCAGCGTGGCTGCCGTGTTCGACGATCTGGCCGTTCTCCATCACGAGGATGACGTCGGCGTCGCGGATCGTGGAGAGCCGGTGGGCGATCACGAAGCTGGTCCTCGACGAACGCAGCGCGGCCATCGCTTCCTGGATCAAGACCTCGGTCCGGGTGTCGACGGAGCTGGTGGCCTCGTCGAGGATCAGGATCGCGGGGTCGGCCAGGAAGGCCCGGGCGATGGTCAGCAGCTGCTTCTCGCCGGCCGATATCGAGCCGTCCTCGTCGCTCACCAAGGTGTCGTAGCCGTCTGGCAGCGAGTGCACGAAGCGGTCGACGAAGGTTGCCTCGGCGGCGGTCCGGATCTGGTTCTCGGTGGCGCCAGGATTGCCGTACGCGATGTTGTCGCGGATCGTGCCGCCGAACAGCCAGGTGTCCTGGAGGACCATGCCGATCTTCGAGCGCAGCTCGGCCCGGGACAGCGATGCGATGTCGATACCGTCGAGCAGGATCCGCCCGCCGTTCAGTTCGTAGAAGCGCATGATCAGGTTGACCAGCGTGGTCTTGCCGGCGCCGGTGGGGCCGACGATGGCCACGGTCTGGCCGGGCTGAGCATCGAAGGACAGGTTCTCGATCAGCGGCCGGTTGGGGTCGTATGAGAACGAGACCCGCTGGAACTCGATGTGACCGGCCGGGGTCTCGGGCAGCAGCGCATCGTCGGGTTCCTCCGACTGCTCCTCGGCGTCGAGGAAGTCGAAGATCCGCTCGGCGGAGGCCACCCCCGACTGGAACACCGTCACCATCGACGCCATGTGGGTCAGCGGCTGGGAGAACTGGCGGGAGTACTGGATGAAGGCCTGCACCGCTCCGAGAGTCAGTGCGGCCGACGCCACCTGGAGCCCGCCGACGACGGCGATGGCCACGAAGCCCAGGTTCCCGATGAGCATCATCGACGGCATGATCGACCCGGAGATGAATGCGGCGCCGAAGCTGGCCTCGTGCAGCGCGGCGTTGGTGGCCCGGAAGCGGGCCTCGACCTCGGCCTGGCGGCCGAAGGCCTTGACGATGTTGTGACCGGTGAAGGTCTCTTCGACCAGCGCGTTGAGCTTGCCGGTCTCCATCCACTGGGAGACGAACTTCCCCCGGGACCGCTTGGTGATGGCCTTCATCGACCAGATCGACAAGGGAATCGTGACGACGGCCACCAGGGCCAGGAGCCACGACACCACGAACATCATGACCAGCGTCCCGACCAGTGTCAGCGTGGAGGTCAGCATCTGGCTGAGCGTCTGCTGCATGCCCTGGGCCAGGTTGTCCATGTCGTTGGTGACCCGGGAGAGCAGGTCGCCGCGGGGCTGGCCGTCGACGTACTTGAGCGGCAGCCGGTTGAGCTTGGCCTCGACCTCTTCCCGGAGGCGGTACATGGTCCGCTGGACAATCCCGGTCAGCACGAAGCCCTGCAGGTAGCTGAAGCAGGCGGCCACCACGTAGAGGCCGAGCACGAACCACAGCACCCGATGCAGCGAGGCGAAGTCGATGGCCGACGGCCCGCCGGAGCGGAGGCCGTCGAAGATCACGTCGGTGGCCTGGCCGAGCAACTTCGGCCCGATCACGTACAGCGCAATGCTGATGACGGCCAGGCCGACGACGGCCACCATTCCGAAGCGCTCGCGCCGGAGCATGGACGCCATGCGCTTGACGATCTGCTTGAAGTTGGCCGTCTTCTCGGCCGGCATGCCGAAGGCGCCGAAGCGGCCGACCCCGGATCCCAGGCGCTGCTGGGGGAGCGGTGCGGCCTTCTTCTCCTCCGGGGCCGGAGGGGGCGCGGTTTTGGTGTCCATCAGGCCGCCTCCTCCTGCCGCTGGGACTCCACGATCTCCCGGTAGGTCGGACAGCGCGCCATCAGTTCGTCGTGGGTGCCGACGCCGAGGACGGTGCCGTCCTCCAGGACCACGATCTGGTCGGCGTGGCGGATGGTCGAGACCCGCTGGGCGACGACGATCACCGCCGCCTGGCGGGTGTAGGGCGCCAGGGCGGCCCGGAGGCGGGCGTCCGTCGCGACGTCGAGCGCCGAGAACGAGTCGTCGAAGAGGTACACGTCGGGCCGGCGCACCAGCGCCCGGGCGATGGCCAGCCGCTGGCGCTGCCCGCCGCTCACGTTGGTGCCGCCCTGCTCGATCGGGGCGTCGAGACCGCCGGGCATGGCGGCCACGAAGTCGGCCGCCTGCGCGACCTGGAGCGCCGTCCACAGTTCCTCGTCGGTGGCGTCGGGCTTGCCGTAGAGCAGGTTCGACCGCACCGTCCCCGAGAAGAGGTACGGCTTCTGGGGGATGAGCCCGATCCGGTTCCACAGTTGCTCGGGGTCGAGCGTGCGGATGTCGGCGCCGCCGAGGAGCACGCCACCCCCGTCCACATCGACGAGGCGGGCGGCCAGGTTGACGAGCGTCGTCTTGCCGGCGCCGGTCGATCCGATGATGGCGGTGGTGGTCCCGGCCGGGGTGGCGAACGACACGTCGGACAGGACCGGCGCCTCCGCGCCGGGGTACCGGAAGGTCACCTGCGAGAACTCCACCGACCCCAGCGTCTCGAGCCCCTGCACCGGGGAGGCGGGCGCCCACACCGAGCTGTCGGTCGAGAGCACCTCCTGGATCCGGTCGGCGCAGACGGCGGCCCGGGGCGCCATCGATGCCACGAACGTGGCCATCATCACCGACATCAGGATCAGGACGAAGTAGCTGAGGAAGGCGATGAGCGCCCCGATCGACAGGCTGCCGTCGGCGATGCGGTTCCCACCGAGCCAGATGACGGCGACGGACGAGCCGTTGATGACCAGCATCACGATCGGGAAGAACAGGGTCATGAGGCGGCCGGCGGTGAGGGACGTGGTGGTCAGTTCGCCGTTGGCGCCTTCGAAGCGCTGCGTCTCCTCCTGCTCCCGCACGAAGGCCCGCACGACCCGGATACCGGTGATCTGCTCCCGGAGCACGCGGTTGATGCCGTCGATGCGGTCCTGCATGACCCGGAAGGTCGGGACCATCTTGAACACCACGGCGCCCATCGCCAGGATCATGATCGGCATGCTCACGGCCAGCAGCCAGGCCAGCCCTCCGTCCTGGCGGATGGCCAGGAAGACACCGCCGATGACGGTGACCGGCGCAGCCAGGGCGAGGTTGCACGCCATCACGACCAGCATCTGGACCTGTTGGACGTCGTTGGTGATCCGGGTGATGAGCGAGGGGGCGCCGAAGCGGTTCATCTCCCGGGCCGAGAAGCCGGTGACCCGGTGGAAGAGGCCGTCGCGCACGTCGCGGCCGAAGCCCATCGCCACCTTCGAGCCGAGGTAGACGGCGAGGACGGTGAAGGTCAGCTGGACGGCGGTGACGGCCAGCATGAAGCCGCCCATCCGCCAGATGTAGGCGGTGTCGCCCTGCATGACGCCTTTGTCGATGACGTCGGCGTTGAGGTATGGGAGGTAGAGGCCGGCCAGCGCCTGGACGCCCTGCAGTCCGACGAGGATGAGGAGGAGCCCCCGGTAGGGTCGGAGGTAGTTCCTGAGCAGTCTGACCAGCATGGTCCTCCCTCCCCGGACGTCCCGAAGTGCCGCGTTGCACTCAGTGCCACATTTTAGGTGTGTTCTCGGCACATCGGCCACGGAAATAAAGGGGACATTCCCGCCGTATGGTCGGCGCCGGTTCAGCCGGGATAGCGTCCGGCGACCGGCCGATCCACCCAGGAGGACAGCTCATGATCCGCGTCCACGTGCAATACCCCAGGACTGAGGGCGCCAAGTTCGACATGGACTACTACTGCAACAAGCACATGCCCATGGTCCGGGAGCGCTGCGGCGACGCGCTCAAGGGCATGACGATCGAGGAGGGCCTCTCCGGCGGGATGGGCGGGAAGCCGCCGGCCAACGTCTGCGTGGGCACCCTGGAGTTCGAGTCGGTCGACGCCTTCGGCGCGTCCATGGGGCCGCACATGCCCGAGATCATGGGCGACATCCCCAACTACACCGACATCACACCCGTCCTCGAGATCGCCGAGGTCAAGCTCTAGGAGACCGATGTTCACCGGCATGGAGGAGTCGACCGCCGAGCACTGGGCGGTCATCGCGAAGAACTTCGTGGCTCACGGCAAAGGGCTGGCCGACCGGGTCCTCGCCCATCTCAAACTCCTCGACGGAGACTTCGGCGGCTTCGCCGTCGACCGCCTGACACACTCCCTCCAAACGGCGACCCGGGCCTTCCGGGCCGGCGAGGACGAGGAGTACGTCGTCTGCGCCCTCCTCCACGACATCGGCGACACGCTCGGGTCGTACAACCATGCCCACATCGCCGCCGCCATCCTCCGGCCCTTCGTGTCGGAGGAGAACCACTGGATGGTCGAGAAGCACGCGATCTTCCAGGGCTACTTCTTCTTCCACCACCTCGGGATGGACCGGAACCTCCGGGAGCAGTTCCGGGGCCACCCCGGCTTCGAGCGGACCGCGCTCTTCTGCGAGCTCTACGACTCCCCGGCCTTCGATCCCGCCGGCGAGACCCTGCCGCTCGAGCACTTCGAGCCCATGGTCCGCCGGCTGTTCGAGACCCCCCGCCAGACCCTCTACACCGGGATGGTTTCGCCTGGCGAGGTGCCGGCTCACTCGTAGCGGAGCGCCTCGATCGGGGTGAGGGCGGCGGCCCGGCTGGCAGGGTAGATCCCGAAGAAGACCCCGATGAGGATCGACACGCCGAAGGACAGGACGACGGCCGACGGCGAGATCACCGGGTTCAGGCCCCCGCCGCTGTACTGGCCGGCGCCGACGCCGATCGCCACCCCGAGGATCCCGCCGAGCCCGGCCAGCAGCATCGCCTCGACCATGAACTGCGACAGGATGTCGCTCCGTTGGGCGCCGAGCGCCTTGCGGATGCCGATCTCCCGCGTTCGCTCGGTGACGGTCACCAGCATGATGTTCATCACCCCGATCCCGCCGATGAGCAGCGAGATGCCGGCCACGACGCCGAGCAGCAGCTGGAACTGCTTGGCCGCCGCCTTCCCGGCGGCGAGGAGGCTGGCGGCATTGAACACGACGAAGTCGGGCGGCGAGGCGGGGCCGATCCGGTGGGTACGGCGCAGGATGGAGTTCACCTGGACCATGGCCTCGGGGAGCGCCTCACGGGAGGCGGCCTGCACGGCGATGAGGTTGTAAGAGTCGACGTTGCCGACGATGTTCTCCCGCACCGTCGAGATGGGGGCGACCATCACGTCGTCCTGGTCCTGGAATCCGTTCGACCCCTTCGGTTCCAGCACCCCGATGATCCGGAACCGGATGTTGTTGAAATCCACCTGCTGCCCGACCGGGTCGAACCCCTTGCCGAACAGCTTGTCGACGACCGTGACGCCGACCACCGCCACCTTGGCCCGGGAACGGACGTCCTCCTCGTCGAGCCACCGTCCCTTGAGCACGTTGACGTTGCGGACGTGGGCGAAGACGGGCTCGGCGCCGAGGACGCTCGACAGCGAGTACGTCGTGCCCTGCCAGGTGAGCGTGCCGGACGTGCTGTAGGCGGGGGTGACGGCGGCGAGGGCCGAGCCCCGCACCGGATCGGAGAGGGCTTCGACGTCGCGCTGGGTGAGCCGCACCCGCCGGGCGCTGGTGCCGCCCCGGTCCTGACCCCGGGAGTTGCGCTCGGGGATGACGTAGATGGCGTTGGTTCCGAGCGACTTGATCTGGTCCTGCACCTTGTCGGAAATCCCCTGGCCGACGCCGACCAGCAGGATGACGGCCGCCGTTCCGATGAGGATGCCCAGCATCGTCAGCGCCGATCGCATCCGGTTGGCCAGCACGCCGCGCAGGGCGACGCGCATGCTGTCGAAGGTCATTTTACCCCAGAATGGCCCTTAGTGTCTGGTTTGCACTGAGTGACACTAGCGCCTCGGCGATGACTTTGAAACGCAGCCACCGTCAAAACAGGAAAGACGATGAGAGGAGCCTGCGATGCCCGGGATCACCCCCAACCTGTGGTTCGACACCGAGGCCGAAGAAGCCGCCGAGTTCTACTGCTCGGTCTTCCCGAACTCGAAGATCACGGCCGTCAGCCGCTACCCCGAGGGCGGGCCCCGGGAGGCGGGCATGGTGATGACGGTGTCGTGGGTCCTCGACGGCGAGGAGTTCACCGGCATCAACGGCGGGCCGGAGTTCAAGTTCGACGAGGCGGTCTCGTTCGCCATCAACTGCGCCGACCAGGCCGAAGTTGACTACTACTGGGAGAAGCTGACCGCCGATGGCGGCGAGGAAGGGCCGTGCGGCTGGCTGAAGGACCGCTTCGGCGTTTCGTGGCAGGTCATCCCCGCCGGCTGGGAAGAGGTCTACACCAGCGGTGACCCCGCCCGGGCCGAGCGGGCCATGCAGGCCATGATGGGCATGAAGAAACTCGACCTCGCTGCCCTGCAGGCCGCAGCGGACGGCGCCTAAGCCTGAGCGGTGGTGCGGGCGATGCCGGCGGCGCGGTAGGCGGCCTCGGCATCGAGCGTCTCGGATTCGAGCAGTGCCTCGACCAGGGAGTCGAGGTTCGACCGGTGCTCGGAGAGGACCTGTTCGGCCTGCTTGGCCGCCTCGTCGAGGAGACGGCGGATCTCGGCGTCAATCAGTTCCTGGGTGGCCGGCGAGGGGCCGTTGGGGTCGAAGCCGAACGGCGTCTCCTGGCCCGGCCCGGGAAGCACCGACACGGGCCCGATGGCCGGCGACATGCCCCACCGGCCGACCATCTGCCGGGCGATACGGGTGGCCTGTTCGAGGTCGCTCTCCGCTCCGGTCGAAACCTCGCCGTAGACGAGCTGCTCGGCGGCCCGCCCGCCGAGCGCTCCGGCGATCCGGCCGAGCAGGTAGCTGGCCGAGTAGCCGTACCGGTCGGCTTCGGGGCTCTGGAAGGTGACGCCGAGAGCGTGGCCCCGGGGGATGATCGAGATCTTGCGGACGGGGTCGGCGCCGGGGGTCAGCATGCCGAGCAGGGCGTGGCCGCCTTCGTGGTAGGCGGTGCGCCGCCGCTCCTCGGGTGGCATCACGACGTGACGGGCGGTGCCGAGCACGACCTTTTCCAGCGCGTCGTTGAAGTCGGCCAGGGTGACCTTCTCGTGCTGGCGGCGGGCGGCGAGGATGGCCGCCTCGTTGATGAGGTTCTTCAGTTCGGCGCCGACCATGCCCGGCGTCGACGACGCCACCACGTCGAGGTCGACGTCGGCGGCGAGGGGCACGTCCCGCACGTGGACCTCGAGGATCTCCCGCCGACCGGCCTGGTCCGGCGGGCTGATGACGAGACGCCGGTCGAAGCGGCCGGGGCGGAGCAACGCCGAGTCGAGGATCTCGGGCCGGTTGGTGGCGCCGAGCACGATGACGCCCTCGGCGCCGGTGAACCCGTCCATCTCGGTGAGG
>JAICGL010000149.1 GCA_025923175.1 Acidimicrobiia bacterium | reverse complement strand
GACGTGGATTGCGGTGCTGCGCGGTCTCGGCTTCGCCGTCCCGCTGCTCGTCGTCCTGGGCGCGCTGCTGGGATCGGCCGACATCCTCTTCGCCCGCGTGTTCGATTTCGTCCCTGACCTCGACGATTCGATCGCTCACGCCGTGTTGATCGGCCTCGGCGCCTGGGGGATGGCGGGGCTCCTTCGGGTGGCCGCCGCCACTCCACCGGTGTCGGTCCCACAACGGTTTCCGCTCCTCGGCGCGGTGGAGGCCACCGTCGTGTTGGCGTCGGTCATCGTGCTCTTCTTCGGCTTCGCCGTCACGCAGGTCGTGGCTCTGGCCGGCGGCGGGCGCCACGTTGTCGAGACGGCCGGTCTGACGTACGCCGAGTACGCCCGGTCGGGGTTCTTCCAGCTGGTTGCCGTGGCCGCCATCGCCCTGGCGGTTCTCCTGACGGTCGACGCTTTCACAGGCTCGTCGACCGGCCGTGACCGGCGCCGGCTCGTGCTGCTGTCGGAGGTGGTCGTCGCCCTGACACTGGTGGTCGTCGTCTCGGCGCTGCGGCGCCTGGACCTCTACGAAAACGCCTACGGGCTCACGATGCTCCGCCTGTACGCCGCTGTGTTCGTCGGTTGGATCGGCGTGTCGCTGTTGCTCCTCGGCGCCTGGATACTCAAGGGGCGCGAGCGGGCATGGTTTCCCGCCGCCGCCGTTGCAGCCGGTCTCGTCGCTCTCCTCGCCCTGAACGTCGTGAACCCCGAAGCGGTGGTCGTGCGGCGCAACGTGGCGCTGGCGGAGGAGACGGGCCGCTTCGACCCTGCCTATGTCTTGTGGCTGTCGGACGACGCCGTCCCCGAGATGGTGCGCACCCTGGGGCGCATGCCGGCCACCGTGCAGGCCAACCTGCTCTCAGAGATCTGTTCGCACCCGGCCCGCACCACCAATGGCTGGGCCGCCTGGAACGCCGCTCACCGCGCCGCGGATGACGCCCGCCGCCAGGTGTGCCCCACCTGATGACCAGCGCAGTGGTCGCCGGGATCGGCCGGCTCCTCGACGTCAGCGGGCATTGGATGGCGTGGAACCTCGTGCTGGCGCTGGTCCCCTGGGTGCTCTCGCTCTACCTCTTCCGCCCGACGCGCCGCCCCGGCGCGGCCTGGGCTTGCGGGGCGCTGGTCTGCCTCCTGCTGGTTCCAAACGCGCCGTACATCCTGACCGACGTGATCCACCTGCCCCCGTCGGTCCGGCGGGAGCCATCGGACGCTGCCGTCCTGCTCGTCGTCTTCCCGGCGTATGCGGCGTTGTTCGCCATCGGCTTCGGCACGTACTGCGACGCCCTCCGGCGACTCACCCGCTACATGGCAGCCCGGGGCTGGGCCCGCAGCCCCTGGGCTGTCGAACTCCCGATACATGCTCTCTCTGCCCTGGCGATCTACGTCGGCCGGATCCACCGTTTCAACAGCTGGGATCTCGTCCAGGAACCCGTCGACGTCCTCGCCCACGCGTTCGCCGGCTTCACCCGCCCGCTGGCGATCGCCGGCATCGTCGTGATGTTCACGTGCCTCACGGTCGGCCAAGCCGTCCTGCGCATCCTCCTCCTGGACCGGCTGCGAGGAGCGACGGGCTGAAGCAAGCTCAGCCGGTGCCAGCGAGATCGCGGGCTTCGCGGGCCACTCGGCGGGCCTCTTGCAGAGGCACCGGGGCTCGGGCGCCCTCGGTTGAGGCTGCGAGCGCCACGGTGACCGCCGTCTCCACGTCCGTCCTCCAGCCGGCGTGGGCCACCACCGGCCGGGCGCCGGTGCGGGTGCAGACCGAGGCGGCAACAACTTCATCGTCGAGCGTGAGCGGCGTCCACCGTCCACGAACGAGGTCGGGCTCCTCGCCCTGGGCTCGTAGCGGGCGGCGGGTGATACCGACCGTGGGCACGTCGAGCGCCCAGCCGAGGTGGACGGCGAGGCCGGCGCGGCGCGGATGGTCGGCACCGCTGGCGTCGACCAACAGGACGTCGGGCGCCTGCTTGAGAGCGGCGATCGCCGCCGCTAGGACCGGCCCTTCCCGCAACGCCAACAAACCCGGAATGTAGGCAGCTCCCACCGCCTGCCGCACCACCGCCTGCTCCACGACATCGGCCGCCTGGCGAGGAGCGTTACGGGTGGTGCCTTTCAGCGCTCGCCCAACGGAGCGTGCCGGCACCCCGCCGCCCCGGCCCCGCCGCAGAAAGGAATCATGTCCCGGCTCCCACACCAGCGCTGCCGCGAACGCCCTGTCCCCCGGCCGGCCCGGCCCCGCCTCTCCCCGGGCGAAGGCGACGAAGCAGCCGCCGATCAGCGGCGCGGCGTTCAGCCGGAACGGTGCAGTGCTCAGCGCCCCCGCCGCGCGGCGTCCCAATTCCTCCTGCAACGCGACGAGCCCGTCCGCCTCTCCCGGCCAGGCTTCATCGGGAGCGACGCTCATGGCCCTCCAGCCTCGCGCAACGAGGTCCGGGAACACCCGGTCGCGCTGGCGGGTTGACGGATCCATGGGAGCTCGGATCGTGTCGGTCAATGTCGGCCGGCCCCGGACCATTGAGTGGTACGGCCGCAAGGTGCGGACGTCCATCTTCAAGGACCCGGTGGAGGGGCCCGTCCTGGCCGCCGACGTGAACCTGAGCGGCGACGACCAGGCCGACCGGCGCGTCCATGGCGGGCCCGACAAGGCCGTGTATGCCTACGCCGTCGACGACTATTCCTGGTGGGAGTCGCAGCTCGGGGAAGCGCTCGGGCCGGGAACGTTCGGCGAGAACCTGACCACGGACGGCATCGACCTCGGGCAGAGCCGCATCGGTGACCGCTGGCACGTCGGCGAAGCCGTCTTCGAAGTGGCACAACCCCGGGAACCCTGCTTCAAGCTCGGGATCCGGATGGGCGACGCCGACTTCGTCGAACGGTTCGAAGAGGCCCGCCGTCCCGGCGCCTACCTCCGGATCATCCGCCCCGGCGAGGTCGCCGCCGCTGACCTCATCACGGTCGTGCCTGCCGACCCTCCGGCGATCCGGCTTGTCGAACTGCTCGGTGACCCCACTCCCGAGTTCCTGCAGCGGATCCTGGCCGACGGCCGCGTCCCGCGCGGCTGGCGCAATGCCGCCGCTCGCGCTCTCGCCCGTGCCGAGAACCCCTGACCCGGTCAGGCTCGGGTCACAACGGCCCGGGCTGGGTATGCACGCGACGTGAACCTGGAAGTCACCCACCCGCAGCGGCTGATGTTCCCCGATGAGGGCATCACCAAGGGTGATGTCGTCGACTACTACTGCCGGGTTGCGCCGGTCATGGTTCCCCACGTACGGAACCGGCCGCTGATGCTGGAGCGGTACCGGGCGGGCGTGGACAAGGGCGGCTTCTACCAGAAGGAGGCCGGTGAGCACTTCCCGGCCATGATCCGGCGCGTCGACGTCCCCAAGGAAGGCGGCGTGGTGCACCATCCCGTGGTCGATGACGAGGACGGGCTCGTCTACCTGGCCAACCAGGGTTGCCTCACGTTCCACTGCTGGCTGCCGCAAGCCGACCGGCTACGCCAACCCGACCGGCTCATCGTCGACCTCGACCCGCCGGACACCGCCGACGCCTTCAGCACCGTCCGGGCCACTGCCCTCCGGCTGCGCAAGGTCTTCGAGCAGCTGGGACTGACGGCGTTCGTGCAGACCACCGGCTCCCGGGGCCTGCACGTCGTCGCCCCAATCGTGCCCGGGCCCGACAACGACGAGGTGCTCGCCTTTGCCCACACGCTGGCCGAGCAGCTGGCGGCCTCCGATCCAGGCCGTCTCACCACCGAGTTCCGCAAGGCCAAGCGGGGAGCCCGCCTCTACCTCGACGTCGCCCGCAACGGCTACGCCCAGACGGTGGTGGCGCCGTACTCGGTCCGGGCCCGCCCGGGAGCCCCCGTGGCGACCCCGCTCGACTGGGACGAGGTCCGCACCACCCGCCTGACCCCGGACCGCTGGACGATCGGCAACATCTTCCGCCGCCTCGGCGCCAAAGCCGACCCCTGGCGTGGGATCAACCAGCACGCGCGTCCCCTGAGCGACGCCTGGCCCCGGCTCGAACGCCTCACGGCCAGCCGGGCGTCGTAGCGGCTACTGGGCTACACCGGCGAAGTATTCCTGCGCCCTGGCCATCACCCGGGCCGCGATCTGCCGCCCGACGAGGCGGGAGTCGGCATCGCCGCTCAGGAAGTGGATGCCACCGAGGCGGCGGGAGAGCCCCGCCTGGTTGGCGGCTTCGGTGAAGGTGTCCCAGTGCAGCACCACGTCGTCGGCTGGTACCGCGCCGGGCTCGATGAGGGAGGAACCGGCGGGAATTACGACCGTGGCCCCGAAGTCGTCGCGGCCGGTGAAGAGCCGCAGCACTTCGGCGCCGGCGGCGCTGAAGCTGCTGTGCCCGGATGGGTATTCGCCGAAGGGAGGCGTCGGAAGGTAAGGCTGCCACTCCGAACCGTCGATCGTCTGCGTTCCTCGATAGGGCCCGCCCCAGCTCCGGATCTTCCGCCCGGCATAGGTCAGAGGGACGAGGCTCACCGGCCGGATCGAGTCGAAGTGCCGCTTGCGGGCCCAGGTAGCGATGCCAGCGTCGTGCAGGGCATTGGCCAATACGAAGAAGAGTTTCACGTCGAAGTCCAAACCGTGGGCATCCCGGCGAGAGCAGAGCTGGCCGAAGATCATCCAGTGTCCCGGTGGCGCTTCCATTCCCGGACCGTCGACCCAGTACTCGGCGATGACCTTCTGCTCGTCGGTCAGCTCGGCACTCATCTTGACCATCTCGTCGATCTCGGCCTGGCGGACGGGCGCACCGGACCGGGATGGCCCGGGATCCACTCGCACGAGATCGGCATCACCGTCGGCGAAGGGCAGCACCTCTCCCCAATGCGGGGTGGTAAAGCGCTGGACCGACGTTCCGCCCCGACCGTCGGGTGACCGCCGTGGCTGCCAGCGGTCGCGGTCGCGCACGTGATCGGGATCGTTGACCGGCTCGTAGCCGGTCCAGTCGGAGTAGGGGCTGCCGCTGGAGCCCGGCTCGTCACCGAGCTGGTTCGACCGGTCGCGATGGCGGTGGTCGAGCACCGCCCGGCAGGCGCGATCGGCCACCTGCACCGGGGACCCATCGGTTGCTTGCGCGGCCACGTCATAGCCCTCTTCGGCCAGGGCGGCGTCGAACCAGTCCGCCAACTGCGGGTAGAGGTCGATGGCAGCGAGACGAGCCGCCCGGCTGACGACCTCGCGCTTGGCTTCGAGCGTCCGTTCGTCGGGCGGTCGCCGCAGCGTTGCGCCGAGCCGAGTCCCCTCAGCCACCGGATCGTAAGCGGCCCACGCGTCGTAGATGCAGGTGTGAAGGACCGCCAGGGCCCTGGCGGCGATCGTCGGAGCCGCTTTGCTGTCCTTGAGGACGTTGAGGAGGATCCGATCCCAGCGCAGCACCGGATTGAGATCTGCGTCGGCCCGTGCCGGCAGCAGGCCGGCTGCCGGAGGCAGCAGCGCCAGCACGACGACGACGACGACGTTGATGCGCCGTCTCAATGCGGGATGAAAATGTTCCCGAGGAGCAGCTGACCGCCGAAGCGGCAGGCGCCGGCCTTGATGGCCGACGGCGTGCACATCGGGTTGTAGCGGTCCCAGAACGGCGTCGAGAAGTGCACGTCGAAGCGGGCGCCGCCGGCGTGCATCGCCTGATCGAACCCGCCGTGGGGCACGGCGCTGGCGGCCACCGCCAGGAATTCGTGCTCAGCGTCCTCGACGACCGCCGTGCCGACCTTGGTGATCGAGCGCATCCGGCCGGTAGCCCGGATCTCCCCCGCCTCCTGGTCAACCGTGTAGGAGTCCATCCGCGTCGCGTACATCAGCATGGCGAACGGGCCGGAGGCCTCACCGCCCGTCGCCAGCGTACCCACGCCGCAACTCACCGTCTTCGGGTTGATGGTGAAGCTGGAGACCTGATTGGCCACCGAGGAGTCGGTGTACATCCCGACCCCCGTCCCCATCACTCCGTCAGGGTCGCGCTGACCGGCGCCGGCCCCCTGCCCGCCGCCGAGCGAGGCCAGACTGCCGACCAACAACAACATCGAGCCGAAGCGAACGATCCCCCGGCGCCCAGGAAGCATCATCGTGAATCTCCTCCGTCTCTGGGAGCGGAGGGCGAACCTACCAACGCGTCCGGTTTTCCTGTTTCGAAGAACGGGCTTTACCCTGCAGGGCATGGCGCCCACGACTGCGGTTGTGCCCGAACTCGATCTCGCCTCGGCCCGGTTGTTCCGGGTCCTCGGCGACCCCACCCGGCTGCGGATCCTGGAGCTGCTCCTCGACGGCCCCCGGACGGTACGGGAACTCATCGACCACCTCGGCTGCTCCCGCAGCCGGGTTTCGAACCACCTGGCCTGCCTCCGCTGGTGCGGCTTCGCCGAGGCCGACCGCTCCGGTCGGATGGCGATCTACTCGATTCGCGATCAGCGGGTGGCAGGCATCATCGCCGCTGCCAGGGAAATGGCCACAGACCACTGCCACCACCTCGCGTCCTGCACCCGGATCGGCCCCGACTGGGTCTAGCGCCTAGACCGGGCCCGACTCGTGGCCGGCGGGCGTGCGTGCCGTGAGCCCCCGGTAGGCCTCCACGGCCGAGATCTCACCGCTCACCACCCGGCGGATCTCGGCGCAGATCGGCAGCTCCACCTGATACCGCTCGGCGAGCTCCATCACGGTGTGCGCCGTCTTCACCCCTTCGGCCACCATGTTCATCGAGCCCACGATCTCGTCGATCGTCTCGCCCTTGCCGAGCCGCTCGCCCACCTGGCGGTTCCGGCTGAGCGGGCTGATACAGGTGGCGATCAGGTCGCCCATCCCGGCCAGGCCCGACATCGTGGCCGGCTCGGCGCCCATGGCCACGCCGAGGCGGGTCAGTTCGGCCAGGCCCCGGGAGATCACCGCCGCCCGGGTGTTGTCGCCGACCGAGAGGCCTTGGGCGATACCGGTGGCGATGGCGACGACGTTCTTGAGCGCACCGCCCACTTCGCAGCCGATGACGTCGTGGTTGGTGTAGATGCGAAACAGCCCCCGCTGCAAGATCCGCTGCAGTTCGGTGGCAACCGAGAGGTCCTCCGTGGCGATCACGCTGGCGGCGGCGCTGCCGCCCATGATCTCCTTGGCCAGGTTCGGGCCCGACAAGGCGCAGGCGACCCGGCCGGGGAGCACGTCGCGGATTACCTCGGTCATACGGAACAGCGTCCCGGCCTCGAACCCCTTCGTGAGGCTGACGACGGGAATCCAGTAGGGCACGTGCGGGGCCGCCTGGTCGAGCACGGCGCGGAAGCCGTGGGATGGCACGCCGACCACCACCACCTCGGCGCTCGACACCGCTTCCTCGATGTCGCTGGTCGCCCGCAGGTCTTCCGGCAGTGCGAAGCCCGCCAGATACGACGGGTTCTCGTGCTTCTCGTTGACCGCGGCGGTGAGGTCAGGGTTGCGGGCCCAGAGGGTCGTGGGATTGCGCCCGGCGCTGAGCGCTGCCACCGTCGTTCCCCAGGACCCTGCGCCGAGCACCGTGACCCGCATGGGGCCGCAAACTAGCGCGCCCCTCGACGCAGGGCGCCCTCCGCTATTTCCGACGTTTGTGCGGCGTCGGCGACCACACGTCGGGCGACGAGCCGCCGCTCCCGTACTCTCGCAGCGGGCTCTGCGCCAGCGGCTCGAAGAACAGTTGCGAGAACAGCTCGAGGTACTCGGCGACCATCCGCTCGGCGGAGAAGTGCTCCTCCACCGCCGCCCGGCAGGCGGCCCGGTCGAGTTCGGGTACCCGATCAATCAGCTCGGCCATGTGGGCCTCGTCCCGGCAGAGGAACCCGGTGCGGCCTTCGTCCACCACCTCCGCGGCAGCGCCCTCGTCGAAGGCGAGGACGGGCGTGCCGCAGGCCAGCGCCTCCAGCATCACCATGCCGAACGGTTCGTTCCACCGGATGGGGAAGAGGAGCGCGCTGGCGCCGGCCAGCAGTTCGCGCTTCTCGTCCTGGGACACCTCGCCGACGAACCGGAGCCGGTCGTTCAGGTACGGCGCGACGTAGCGCTCGAAGTACCACCGTTCGGCCGGCTCGCGGACCTTCCCGGCCAGGATCAGCCGCTGCCCGGCCTTGAAAGCCGCCTCCAGGGCCCGGTGCGCCCCCTTCTCCACGGTCATCTTGCCCAGGAACAGCAGGTAGCCGCCGTCACCACGCCCGACGGGGAACGTGCTGGCATCAATGCCGTGGTGGATGACCCGGGCCACCGGCACACCCGGTACGACCTGAGCCTGGGAAGCGGCCACGATGATCGCCGAGCGGGACATGCGACCGTAGAGGCGCGCACCCTCGCCATCGAGCGGGATGTGGGCGGTCGTCACCACCGGGCCAGGGGCAATGAGGGGCCCGGCGACCGTGTGGTCATGCACGAGGTCGCAGTCGGACAGCGCCTCGTAGGCCGCCAGCACGTGGAGCAACTCGGTCACCGTGGCGCCTGCCGGGTCGCCTTCCGCCGCCTCGTCGTACAGGTGCAGCTTGGGGACGGGGCAGGCG
>JAICGL010000148.1 GCA_025923175.1 Acidimicrobiia bacterium | reverse complement strand
CGTCGACTCCCTCGGCAACGTCTACATCGCCCAGGAAGCGAAGGACCTCAACGCCGGGGCCCGCATCCGCCGTATCGACCCGTCAGGCACGATCACCTCGATTGCCGGCAACGGCCGGACGAGCGGCCGTGGCCGCGTAGCCGGTGACCCCGGCCCGGTTCCGGCCGGAGAGGCAGAGTTCAACACGATGCACGACCTGGCCATCGACGAGGCCGGGAACCTCTGGATCGCCGACAGCAAGAACAACCTCGTCCGGGTGGTCTTCGACCCGGCCAATGCCCCGGCCCTCGGTGCCCCCGCACCCGCCCCGCCGGCGGCGCAGCAGCCGCCCGCCGGGCAGCCCCCGGCCAGCGGCGGGCCCGCCGCCACCGGGGCGCGGCAGTCGGGCTACTGGATGCTCGGCAGCGACGGGAAGGTCTTCCCCTTCGGCGACGCCAAATCGATGGGCGACGCCAACGGCGCCATCCCGGCCGGCCTCAAGGCGATGCACATCGAACCGACCCCCACGAAAAAGGGCTACTGGATCGTCAACGAGGACGGCGCCGTCTACGCCTTCGGTGACGCCGTGGCGCTCGGCAACGTCGACACCGCCGCCCTCGGTCCGAAGGAGAAGGTGACGAGCCTGAACTCGACGCCGTCGGGCAAGGGCTACTGGATCTTCACCACGAAGGGTCGCGTGCTCACCTTCGGCGACGCCAAGTCCTTCGGTGACCTGCTCGACAAGAACCTCAACGGCGCGATCAAGAGCTCGGTGGCCAGCCCGACGGGCCAGGGCTACTACATGGTGGCGTCCGACGGCGGCGTGTTCGCCTTCGGCGACGCCAAGTTCCGGGGCTCCATGGGCGCCGTGAAGCTCAACCAGCCGGTCGAGTCGCTCGTGCCCAACCGGGACGGGGTCGGTTACTGGCTCGTCGCCTCCGACGGCGGGATCTTCGCCTTCGGCTCCGCCCCGTTCCGGGGCTCGATGGGCGACAAGAAGCTCAACAAGCCGGTCGTCGGCATGGTCCGCTACGGCGCCGGTTACCTGATGGTCGCCGCCGACGGCGGGATCTTCAACTTCAGCGACAAGCCCTTCGACGGATCGCTCGGCGCCGACCCGCCGGCCCGGCCCATCGTCTTCGCCGCCACGCTCGATTCCTAGATTGCTCCCCCAACCGGCCGGGAGGTGCAGTCGCCGGCATCGTTTGCGAGTGACGATGCGGGCGGCTGCCCTCCTGGCCGGTCTCCCTCAGTGAAGACCTAAGCCGGGGAGCAGCTCCTCGTAGGAGGCGATGACGGCGTCGCCCTCCGGGGCGTCCTCGTCGGGATCCTGGAAGACGGCGGTGATACGCACGGCGCGCATCCCGGCAGCCTGGGCGCCGGCCACGTCGGTCCGCCGCCGATCGCCGACATGGGCGCAGCGGCCGGGGTCGGGTCGACCGAGCCCGTCCAGGGCGTGCTCGAAGATCTTCGGGTGCGGCTTGTAGACGCCGACCTCGTCGGAGAACGACCAGTGGTCGAAGAACTCGAGGATCCCCTGGCGTTCCAGATGTGCCAGCAGCATGGGCGAGCCGGTGAAACCGACATCGCAGATGATCCCCAGGCGGACACCGCGTTCCGACAGGGCCGCCAGCGTGCCGGCGACACCGTCGACGAGGTTGAGATCGGCGCCCTCGCCCTGGGAGGCGAAGGCTTCGCAGAGGCGAGCCCGCAGTGGGGCGACGGCCAGTGAATCGGCGAACGTGCGCTCGAGGGCGTCGCAGATGGTTTGGGCGGCATCGACACCGGTGAATTGCCGGTTGGCCTGCCAGCCGTCGTGCCAGCTCGCCCAGGCGGTGTCATAACCCGCCGTCAGAACCGGGAGTACAACGCCGGCGCTCCCCACGCCGGCGTCGACCAGCACCTGGCTCATGGCCTCCAGACGACGGCCCCGAAGGTAACCGCCCGGTGGCTCACAGCAGAGTGTGTTCCAGTAATCGAAGGTGACGGCCGCCGGGGCCGGTCCTTCACCCGACATACGACGAAACTACAGACCCTGCTCGCTCTCGATCTGCTCCAGGTAGCGCATGATCTCGATGGCCCGGAAGCGGCGGTGCCCGCCGAGGGTCCGGATGGCGGAGATCTTGCCGGCCCTGGCCCAGCGGGTGACGGTCTTCGGGTTGACCCGGAACATCTCGGCCACCTCAGACGGCGTCAGAAGGGCATCGGGGTCGGTACGGTCTTGCATCGCCTTTCCTCTCTTCAACGGGACTGGCCCGCAGCGTGAGCCACGAGGGAGAGCCGGTGTCCGCTTCGTCCCTGAGGGTCGCACACGCACCCTTCGGGGTCGATAGCCCGGGCGTGTCATTTCCGCATAGCCCGGAAGGACTAGTCACCCTGTAGTTCGACCGCTGTGACCAGCAGATTTGTAACTGATCCGACCGACTGGACCGACGGAGTCGTGGCTGGCGGCCACAGCCCGTCCGGGGATGTATCGGCACACTCTGGGCGCGAATTGAGTGGTGCTCTCAAGATGGGCTTGAGGCTTACGATGGCGGTTGGAAGGAACTCTCCCCGGGGGTGTCGAAGGGCTCCCCGGAGTCCCTTGTTGCCAGGTCTCCAGAGTCCGAGCCGCCAGAGGGTCTGATGTTCGATCGCATCGAGGCTGACGACTACGAACAGGTCGTCTTCTGCCACCACCGGGCCACGGGCCTGCGGGCCATCGTGGCGGTGCACTCCACCGCTCTGGGTCCTGCGCTTGGCGGGACCCGCTTCTACCCCTACGCCACCGAGGACGACGCGCTCGAGGACGTCCTGCGCCTGTCGCAGGGGATGACGTACAAGGCGGCCCTGGCCGGGCTCGACCTCGGCGGCGGCAAGGCTGTCATCCTCGGCGACCCGAACCGCGACAAGACCGAGGCCCTGCTGCGGGCCTTCGCCCGCTACGTCGATGCCCTCGGCGGCCGCTACATCACCGCCGAAGATGTCGGGACCACCCAGGCCGACATGGACCTCATCCGCCGGGAGACCCGCTGGGTGACGGGCGTGTCGCAGTCGCTGGGAGGCTCCGGCGATCCCAGCGTGGCCACCGCCCAGGGCCTGTACTACGGGTTGAAGGCCGTGGCCATGACACTGTGGGGCGACACCAACCTCGAGGGCCGCCACATCGCGGTCTCCGGCGTGGGGAAGGTGGGCTACGCCTTCGTCCGCCAGCTGGTCGAGGACCGGTGCCGGGTCACCGTCGCCGACGTCGTCCCCGCCGCTGCCGAACGAGCGATGCACGACTTCGGCGTCGAGGTCGTGGGCGTGGAGAAGATCCACGCCGTGGAGTGCGACGTCTTCGCCCCCTGCGCCCTCGGCGGCGCCCTCTCCTTCCAGACGATCCCCGAGCTGCGCTGCGCCGCCGTGTGCGGCTGCGCGAACAACCAGCTGGCCGAGCCGGGCTGCGACGAGGCGCTGGCCGACGCCGGGATTCTCTACGCCCCGGACTACTGCGTGAACGCCGGCGGGATCATCAACATCTCCGAGGAGCTCCGGGGGTACTCCCGGGAACGGGCCGAGAACGGCCTGCGCCACATCTACGACGCCACCCTGGCAGTCTTCGCCCGGGCGGAAGCCGAAGGCATCACCACCGCCGCCGCCGCAGACCGCCAGGCAGAGGCCCGCATCGACGCCGTCGGCCGCCTCAACCTGATCCGTCCCCCCAGTCGTTGACGAAAGAACTCGGAGGATCCGATGTCCTACGCCCCGGCTGAGCGGACGGATCTGTCCGCCCTGCACCTCCAGGACCGTCACACGCCACTGGGGCTGTCCGGCGACGAGGTCGTGGCCATGTGGCGCACGATCCTCCTCACCCGCAGGCTCGACCAGAAGATCTGGGCCCTCAACCGGATGGGCAAGGCGCCGTTCGCCGTGTCGTGCCAGGGCCACGAGGGAGCCCAGATCGGCTCCGCCTGGGCGTTGCGGGGCGGCCGCGACGTCGTCTGCCCCTACTACCGCGACACCGGCGTGATGGTCGCCCTCGGCATGACCGCCACCGAGATCCTCGAGGGGGTCTTCGCCCGGGAGGCCGACCCGAGCTCCGGCGGCCGGCAGATGCCCAACCACTGGGGCCATAAGGACCTGCGCATCATCACCGGCTCGTCGCCGATCGCCACCCACATCCCGCACGCCGCCGGCATCGCCCTGGCCGCCCGGATGCGGGGGGAGGACACCGCCGTCATCTGCTACTTCGGTGACGGTGCCGCCTCCAAGGGCGACTTCCACGAGGCGATGAACTTCGCCGGGATCCACGGCCTGCCGCTGGTGGCCATCTGCGAGAACAACGGCTACGCCATCTCGGTGCCGATGGCCAAGGAGTCGGCGGTGGAGAACATCGCCGAGCACGCCCACCAGTACCGCTGCTTCGGGATGATCGTCGACGGCAACGACCCGCTCGACGTGTACGCCGCGACGCTGGGGGCGGTGCACCGCGCCCGCAAGGGTGAGGGGCCGAGCCTCATCGAGTGCAAGACGTACCGCTACCTGTCGCACACCTCCGACGACGACGACCGCACCTACCGCACGCCCCAGGAAGTGGAGGCGTGGCGGAAGAAGGACCCGTTCCAGCGGCTCAAGCAGTACCTCATCGAGCAGCGGCTGCTGACGGAATCCCAGGAAGCGCAGCTCGAGCAGGAGGTCGCCGCCGAGATCGAAGAGGCGGTGAAAGCCGCTGAGGCGTCACCCGCCCCCGAGGCGCCGGCGGCGTTCCAGAAGGTCTTCGCCCGGCCGCTGCGTCCGATCCCCGGCGTGCCGGCGGAGTACGCCGCCAGCCAGGACGCCATCATCCTGCCGGAGAAGAACGGTGCCGAGGTGCCGGCCGACGCGCCGGTCCGCACGCTCGTCGACACCGTGCGGGAGACGATCCGGGAGGCCATGGCCGCAGACGAGCGGGTGTTCGTCCTCGGGGAGGACGTCGGCAACCGGGGCGGCGTCTTCAAGGCCACCGACGGGCTCATCGTCGAGTTCGGCGAGCACCGGGTGGTCGACATGCCCCTGGCCGAGTCGGCCATCGTCGGCGTCGCCATCGGCGCCGCCCTCCACGGGCTGCTGCCCATCGCCGAAATCCAGTTCGCCGACTTCATCCACCCCGCCTTCGACCAGATGGTCTCCGAGGCGGCCCGGATCCACTACCGCAGCAACGGCGACTTCAGCGTGCCGATGGTGGTGCGGGCGCCCTACGGCGGCGGCGTCCACGGAGCGCTGTACCACTCGCAGTCGGTCGAGTCGCTCTTCGCCCACGTGCCGGGCCTCAAGGTCGTGATCCCGTCGACGCCGGCCGACCTGAAGGGCCTGTTGCTCGAGAGCCTGGCCGACCCGGACCCGGTGCTGTTCCTGGAGCACAAGAAGATGTACCGGTCGATCAAGGGCCCGGTGCCCGAGGGTGTCGACTGGCGGGTGCCGATCGGCCTCGCCGAGATCGCCCGGCCGGGCACCGACGCCACCATCGTCACCTACGGCCTCCAGCGCCACCTGGCCGTCGAGGCGGCCGAGCGCCTGGCCGACGAAGGCGTGGGCCAGGTCGAGGTGGTCGACCTCCGCACGATCTCGCCTCTGGACCGGGAGACGGTCATCGCCTCCGCCTGCCGGACGGGCCGGGTGCTGGTCGTCAGCGAGGACAACCACTCGTTCTCGGTGGCCTCCGAGGTGGTGGCGGTGGTGGCTGAGGCGGCGTTCTACGACCTCGACGCCCCGGTGATGCGCCTGGCCACGGCCGACGTCCCGTCCATGCCGTACGCCCCGTCGCTCGAAGCCGCCGTCCTTCTCACGGCCGACCGCATCTACGACGCCACCCGCAGGTTGCTCCAGGCCTGATCAGACCTGGTCTGAGCGGGCTCGCGAGCGTACCGTGAAGTCATGCTCCGGACCATGATCACCTTCTCCCTCGGGATGTCGGTGCTGGCCGGGATCTGCGCCTTCGTGATCGCCTACGAACGGGTGTCGCGCACCCACAGCCCCCACGACGCCCGGCGCTACGCGCTGCGGGCCGTGCCCGGGCCGTTCCTCTTCTTCACCGGTCTCGGCATCACGCTGGGTTACGCCGTCCCGACGTTGCTCTAGTCCAAGCCGAGGATCGGCGATCATTTTGGACAGACGGGTGTCCAAAATGAACGCCGATTTGCGACGCCCCGGTCGGGCGTCAAGGTCAGCGGACGGTGGTGGACACCGTCACCTTCGTCGGCGTGGAGGGGCTGCCCTCGCTGATCTGGCCGGCTGCCCACGCGCCGACGAAAAGCGTCACCGGCACAGCGGCCAGGCCGATCAAAGTGACGGCCACGATTTTCCCCACCCGGGACTCCCGGCGGGGCCGAGTGACGGAGAAGGTCTCTGCGGAGCTGCTCATGTTTCCTTCCTTTCTCTTTCACTGCAGATGCCGCGTCGGCATCCGTCGCGGAAGAAATCGGACGAAACGGGCAGTGGCAAGAGAGCGTCTTTCGCTCCCGTGGCAGGCCGCTGACCTTCTGACTGTAAACCTCCTGACACTCGCCGGTGCCGGGCGGCGGCCAGGTGCCCCTATACACTCCGCGGCCATGGGACGTGTGGTGGCCGTCGCCAACCAGAAGGGCGGCGTGGCCAAGACGACGACGACCCACTCGCTGGGGGCGGCTCTGGCCGAACTCGGCGAGCGGGTCCTGCTGGTGGACCTCGACCCTCAGGCCTGCCTGACCTACTCGCTGGGCATCGACTCCGACACCCTCGACCAGTCGCTGCACGACGTCCTGGCCGGAAGGGCCGAGGCGGCCGACGTGCTGGTGAAGAGCGGCGATCTCGCCGCCCTGCCGGCCACGATCGACCTGGCCGGCGCCGAGGTGCACCTGATGACCCGCACCGGGCGGGAGCACGTGCTGGCCCGGGCCCTCAAGCCCATGATCGGCGAGTACGACACCGTGTTGATCGACTGCCCGCCCTCGCTCGGGGTGTTGACGATCAACGGGCTGACCGCCGCCGACGAGGTCATCGTGCCGCTGTTGTGCGAGACGCTGGGCCACCGTGGCGTGGGGCAGCTGCTCGAGACGATCGGCGACGTGCGGAGCTTCACGAATCCCGACCTGGCCGTCAGGGGGCTGGTCGCCACGATGTTCGACCGCCGCACGCGCCACTCCCAGGAGATGCTGGCCGACCTCGAGGAGCGCTACGGCGTGCCCGTCCTCGGAGAGCCGATCCCGAAGTCCGTCCGGTTCGCCGAGGCGCCGGGGCAGGGCCGGTCGATCCTGACCCACGCCCCCCGCTCGGCCGGCGCCGAGGCCTACCGGGCCATCGCCCGCATCCTTCATCAGGAGAGCTGATGAGTGATCCCCTCGGGAAGCGAGCCCTGTTCTCGGTGACGGAGACACCCCGGGCGGCCAACAGCCGTCCGGGCACGGCCACGATGCAGAAGGAGTCGCTGTTCAGCGCCTCGCAAGGCGGCCGCCGCCTCGGCACGCTGGTCGTCGAGTGCTCCACCTGCGGCGCCCGCTCCCGTCTGAGCTGGGCCGAGTTCGCCTGGCGGCACCTGCCGGTGTGGCTCTGGTTGCCGTGGCTGCGTTACTCCCAGTACATGTCCTGTCCGGCCTGCGAGCGCCGCACATGGCTCGGCGTCGCCTGGTTCGGCTAGCCGCCGTTACGGCCCTGCTCCTCATCGCCGCAGCCTGCGGCGGAGGGGACGGCGGCGGGGGCGGCGACGCGGGCGGCGCATCCGGCTCGATCGTCATCGGCACCACCGAATCGCTGCAGAACAGCTTCGATCCGGCCCAGGCCTACGACTACCTCGGCTCCCAGATCGCCTTCAACGCCGCCGAAACCCTCGTCACCTACGCCCCCGACGGCACCGAGCCGACACCGAAGCTCGCCGCCTCCCTCCCCGACGTATCGCCCGACGGGCTCAACTACACGTTCGTGCTGCGGGCCGGCGTGAAGTTCGCGGACGGCACACCGTTCAACGCCGCGGCCGTGAAGTTCTCGCTGGAGCGGGCCAAGGCGTTCGGCGACAAGGATCCGGAGTCAGCGGGGTTCTTGCTCTCCGGCATCCGCAACATCAGCGCGCCGTCCGACGACAAGGTCATCATCTCCCTGGCGCAGCCCAATGTGACGTTCCTGTCCCGCCTGGCGTACTCGGTGGCCAGCATCGTGAGCCCGGCGGCCTACGCCAACCACGTGCTGACCGGCAACGAGGAGGGGACGGCGGTGACGGCCAAGTACAAAGCCGACACGATCGTCGGCACCGGCCCTTACCGGGTCACGGCCTACAAGGAACGGGAGTCGATCGACCTCGAGGCCAACCCCGACTACTGGGGGACGAAGCCGAAGACGCAGCGGGTCCGGATGCGGCTGTTCGACAAGTCGTCGGCGCTGAAGCTCGCCCTCCAGAACAACGAGGTCGACATCGCCTTCCGCTCACTGCTGCCCGACGAGAACACGTTCTTCAAGGACCGGCCCGGCTTCAAGCTCATCGAAGGGAAGGGCTCCGGGATCCGGTACCTGGTCATCAACGTGACGGCCAAGCCGTGGGACGACGTGAACCTGCGGCGGGCGCTGGCGGCGGCCGTCAACCGCAAGGCGCTGGTCGACGAGGTG
>JAICGL010000147.1 GCA_025923175.1 Acidimicrobiia bacterium | reverse complement strand
GAGGTCGGCCGGGACGACGAACGCTTCCAGGGTGGCCGGTTCCGACCCGAGGCTCTTCCACGGCCCGGGGAAGGTCAGCGTGGCGAACGCCCCGGTGGGGAACTTCGCCTGGACCCGGGCGATGAGCTCCGGGTCGCCGTTGCGCCCGAGGCCGCAGACGAGATCCTCGAGGCCGGGGTTGTGGCCGACGATCAACACGGACGGCGTGTCCTCGGGCACGTCGCGGAGCCGGTCGAGGATGTCCGGGGCCGATGCGCCGTAGAGCTCGCCTTCGACGAGCACCGGAGTGCTGTCGGGGAGCTGCGCCCTGACCGGCTCGAGGGTTTCCTGCGCCCGGCGGGCGGTGGAGCACAGGACGAGCGCCGGTGGTTGGTCGAGGGTGGCGACATGGTCGGCGAGCGAAGCGGCGGCGCGCTCACCACGCGGTGCCAGCGGCCGGTCGTGGTCGGCGAGAAAGGAGTTGTTCCAGCTCGACTTGGCGTGCCGCAGGACGAAAAGGCGGTGCATGTCCGTGATTCTTGCCTCTCCGGTGGGGGTAGCGTGGTCGGTATGACGAGCGAGCAGGCCAGGCATGGTGACGTCGTCGCGTCCACGGAGGCGGTCGAGGCGTCGATGACTCCGCAACGGGTGCCGGTCAACGTGCACGAGACCAAGGAGGCGTTGGTCATCGTCGCCCCGCTGCCGGCGGTGACGGCCAAGGACGTGACGGTAGAGCTGCGGCCGGGGTCGGTGCGGCTCTGGGCTCATGTCCGCAGCGCCGGACCACGTGACTACCTCGTGCACGAGTGGCACTACGGCGGCTACGAACGGGAAGTCGACCTTCCCGCCGGCTTCGGCGGTGGCGTCGAAGCCACGCTGACGAACGGCCAACTGGTCATCCGGGTCCTGCGCGGCGAGCCGCAGAACCTGACCATCCAGCCGAATCAGAGCTAGTCCGGCGGTCGTTCTCTCAGCCCGTTCTCATAGAGGACGAGGCGGTCGGGGGCGGAGCGGGGTAGTTTCCGCGTCGGGGCTCAAGTCGAGCCCCGGCATGGCCGATGTAGCCCATAAGTCCCTGTCTGCTCTCCAGCAGCGGACAGGACCCGATGAATTTTGGGGCATCGGAGAAAAAGTGAATCTGGGGAAGTTGCCGAGCGGCAGCGCGCCTTGGCGCGGGTGGCCGCGACAAGCGAGTGCGATGAGTCTGGCCGTCGTGGTCGGTGTCTTCGGTCTGGCCGGTGTCCACCGGACCGAGGGCCGAGCCGAGGCTTCGACAAGCGACGTCGCCGACGCCGCCGACGCCGCGGGGGCCGCCCTGCTTTGGCCGGTGGGCCCTGACGAGGCCGTGGACCTTCCCATCCCGCCGAGACTGTTGCTGACCCCGGAGGTGGCGCCGACCACCACGACCACGCTGCCTGTGGAGACAACGACCACCACGGCACCGCCGCCGGAGACGACCACCACCACCGTGCCGCCACCGCCGCCGGCTCCTCCGCCCACGACGGCGCCGAAACCTCCGTCCACTCCCACCAGCGGCCCTGAGGCCCGGGCCCGGGTCGAGGCCATCGCCGACTCGACCGGATGGGACTGGCGGGCCGCAGGGGTGCGCTTCAACCTCGGCTTCCATCCGACCGGGCGGAACTGGGGCGTCTACGAGCGGGACACGGGGATCATCTGGATCGGGCCGACGGCGTTCGCCGATGCGAACCGGCTGCGCTACGTCGTCCTCCACGAGCTGGCCCACGGCTGGCAGTACCGCCAGAACCGCTTCGCCGACTTCATCACCGACTACGCCCGGTGGGGATTCAGGACGATCGGGCCTGCGCTCGAGGCCAGTGCCGACTGCGTGGCAGCCCTGTGGGGCGCGACCCGGGGTCACTACTGGACCTGCCCTGCCGACGCCCGGGCGCTGGCCCTCCGCCGTCTCGGGGGCGATTGGCGCTAACCCCTAGTCTCGGGAGGTTCACCTGCCTCCCCCAATTAGGCTGACGAGATGCCCAACAAGCGGATGCTGACCGGAGACCGGCCGACCGGGAAGCTGCACGTCGGCCACTACGTCGGCAGCATCAAGAACCGCGTCGAGCTCCAGCACAAGTACGAGAGTTTCTTCATCATTGCCGACCTCCACATGCTGACGACCAAGAACAGCAGGGAGGACATCGCGGAGATCAGCGCCAACGCGCGGCAGATGGTGCTCGACTCGCTGTCCGCCGGCATCGAGCCGGACCTGGCCACCTTCTACCTGCAATCGGCGATCCCCGAGGTCTGCGAGATCAACACGATCTTCCAGAACCTCGTCACCGTGCCCAGGCTCGAGCGGATGCCGAGCCTCAAGGAGATGGCCCGAGACGCCAAGAAGGAGGAGATGCCCTACGGCCTCCTCGGCTACCCGGTGCTGCAGGCGGCCGACATCCTCTGTGTGAAGGCGCACGTCGTTCCGGTCGGGAAGGACAACGTCCCTCACGTCGAGGTGACCCGGGAGATCGCGCGCCGATTTAACAACCTCTACGGCGAAGTGTTTCCGGAGCCCGACTTCCTCATGGCCGAGGTGCCTACGCTCGTCGGCACCGACGGGCAGGGGAAGATGAGCAAGAGCCTGGGCAACACGATCTACCTGTCCGACGACGAGGCCACCGTCCGCAAGAAGGTCGGGAACATGTACACCGACCCGAAGCGGATCCGGGCCGACATTCCCGGGACGGTCGAGGGCAACCCGGTGTTCATCTACCACGACGTCTTCAATCCGAACAATGAAGAGGTCGAGGACCTCAAGACCCGCTACCGGGAAGGGAAAGTAGGCGACGTCGAGGTGAAGGAGAAGCTCGCCGTCGCACTCAACCGGTTCCTCGATCCCATGCGTGAGCGGCGCGCCCGCTTCGAGGCCGACTCCGGCCTCGTCGACCGGCTGATCGTGGAAGGCACGGAGAAGACACGAGGCGAGGTGAGGCAAACGGTCTTCGACATGCGCAAGGCCATGGGCCTCACCGGTGTCTGGAACCAGATCCGCCGCAAGGCGGAGCGGTCCACTCCGAACGAATCGGCCTCCGCCGACTGACCCGGGGGTTCGGGGGTGTCCCCCCGGAGTGAATGTCGCTTTTCAAGGGCTGTTCAAGTCGGCCTCAAGGCCGCAGGGTCGCCGCGCGCACTGGCGAAATCCTGTGACGACCGGGGCCGCGGTCGGCGGGGCCAGCGTCCCTTGTCTCCCACTTTTTGCCAACAGACACGGTGGCACAGGAGGTTCTCCCCAGAATGCAGCCTTGGAAGATGTTCATCCGGTCAGCCAGCGTCGTGACCGTGCTAACAGCCGGCGCGTTCGCTGCCGGGCAGGCGGTTGTGCCCTTCGCCAACGCCTCGCGAGGCACATCCCCGGCCGTCGAGGAGCCGGCTCCTGAAGAGGAGATCCCGGTTGTCGACCCGGCCGAGGAAGCCCCCGAGACCGACGACTCGACGACGACCACGACCGAGCCCGAGGCGCCCGCTACGGACGACGCCCCCTCGACCGACGAGCCCTCCACGGACCCGGTTGTCGACCCGGCCCCCGAGGTTCCGGAAGAGACCGTGACGCCCATCGACGTCACCGCCGTTCCCCCCGCTCCCGTTGTGGAGGCGGCCCCCAAGGTCAAGAAGGACAAGAAGGTCAAGAAGACCAAGGGCGACCACAACTGCGACGGTCACGACGACAACGGTTGGCTCAAGAACAAGCCCGCCAACAAGACGTACCCGTCCGGCAAGAAGTGCGAAGCCGCTCAGACTGCACCGGCTCCGGCTCCTGCCGCAGCCCCGGCTCCCGCCCCCGCTGCTGAGGACAAGGGCCGTTCGGAGCTCTCCCCTGGCCAGCAGGCCAAGGGCGACGACCGTCCGGAGGGTGCTCCCGGGCAGCAGGCGAAGGGCGACGACCGTCCCGCCGGTGCTCCCGGCCAGGTGATGAAGAAGAGCCTGTAGCTCTCACTGCAAGGGCCTGTCACAAGGGAGGGTCGGCTGAACTGCTGCCGGCCGTCGTGACAGCAGCGCCGGAGCCCCGGATCGTATCCCCCACGGTCCGGGGCTCCGTCACGTCCGGGTGACCGTGACGGTGACCGCCAGGCGGTGGCGGCCCTCGGTGAAGACCACTCCCTTGAGCGGCGCGACGTCGGAGTAGTCCCGGCCCCACGCCAGGGTCACATGCGATGGCGCGACCAGATCGTTCGTCGGGTCGAGGTCGAGCCACGTCCCGTCGGCCAGTGCCACGGCGCACCAGGCGTGCGACGCCCCCGCCCCCGGCCCGGTCTCCACATAGCCGCTCACGTAACGGGCCGGCAGGCCGAGCGACCGGAGACAGGCGATCTCCAGATGGGCGAAGTCCTGGCACACTCCGCGGCGGCGGGCCATGACCTCCGATACCGGCGTCAGCACCGTCGTCACCCCTGGCCGGTAGGCGAAGTCGCGATGAATCCGGGAGGTGAGCTCGCTCACCGCATCCTGCACCGGACGGCCGGGCGGGAACGACTCCCGGGCGTACTCGCTCACTGCACCGTTGCCTTCGACGCGCGGTGAGCCGACAGCGAACTGCACCAGCTCCGGCGGCGGGCGCCCGGTGGCGTCCCACGCCTCGTCGGCCGCCGGGCCCGGGTCCGCCGGTACGACGTCGACGTCGGCGGTGGCCGTCACCGTCAGCACGGCATGGGGACGGGCCACCGCCAGGTGCACCACCCGGTTGCCGAAGAAGTCGATGTGCTCCGACTGGTCGTCGGGCCGCGGTTCGACGACCAGCTCGGCGGAGTGCACCGCCTGGGTGGGCGTCACCCGGGGGAGAACACGCGCCTCGCTCAGGCCGTGCGTGACCGGCGCATCGTAGGTGAAGCGGGTCTCGTGCCGGACGGACAGCTTCACTGCTCCACCTGGCCGAACAAGAGATCGACAGGCTGGACGGGCACGTGGGCGAAGTAGGTGAGGCTGACCGCCTCGGTCACTCGTTCGAGGTCATCGCCGATGTTGCGCAACCAGGCCCGGAGTCCCGTCCGCCGACTGCCCGGGGCGGCTCCCGCCGCCGTTGTCGGGGGGACACCCCCCGTCCCCCGGGGGGACGGAGTGAGAAGCTGGCCGAGGTCGGCGACCAGCAGTCGCTCGATCACGCTGCCCAGCGGCTGGAGGGCATCCTCGGGGGGCGCGCCCGGCAGGCGGCGGAGATCGGCCATCAACCGGTCGGCCTGGAACGCAAGCGAACGGGGATTGCTGGAATCGGTGATCAGCAGGCTCGACAGTGCCTCGACCTCGATGTCGGACCGGTAACGCCGGCGGTAGGCCACAAGGCTCTCGCAACAGGCCAGCAGCGTCTCGTGGGTGAGCCCGGCGACGTCGGCGTCGGGCACCGGTACCAACGTCTCGAGGAGGATGCGGACCAGCAGTCGGGCCCGCTCCAGGCGCCGGCCGATGTCGCTCATCAGGTAGCCGGGGTCGCGCACCATGCTCTCAGCCGACAGGCCGACCAGCGCCATGAGGTTGATCAGTGTCGCACCGGCGATCTCCTCGATCTCGGCCGGGGACGAGGCGGCGCGCAGGGCGTCGAGGCGATCCTCCAGCATGGCCAGTACCTGGCCGGTGTGGGTCGAGACCAGCTCCCGGGCCGACAGCGATGCCCGGAGCAGTTCGGCGAGCGACCCGACCAGGCTGCGGGGAATCGAGTCGTCGACCAGGACGCGGCGCAGGATCGGCGGGGGCAGCGTTCCATCGCCCAGCGCCGTGGCCCGCCGGGCCCGGTGCACCGGAAACTCAAGCGGGGTGCGGGGTGGCTCGAACGTCCAGCGCAGCGAGGCGGAGAACATCGCCACCCACGAGCCCCCGGCGTCGGTGGCCAGCTCCGGTGTCTCGCCGAGTTCGGCGCTGATCGTCTGCACTACGCGGATGGCTGTCTCCGCCGCCTCGGCGTGGCGGCCCATCCAGTAGAGGGCTTCGGCGTTGCGGCTGGGCAGCGACGCCGCGAGGTCGATCTGCGGCAGGGTGAGTACCGGCCCTGCGAGCCGGTGTGGCGTGGCCGCCAGGGCCCACACGTCTTTGCGGACGACGAGGGCGCCGCCTGGACCATCTGTCGCCGGCGGCCGCTCGAAACGAACGCGAGCGAGCCCACCGGGGAGCACTTCCCAGTCGTCGCCGTCGGCGACGACGAAGCAGCGCAGCACGAGCCTCCCGGCCGCCAGCCGGCCGTCGTGCACGACGGGGGCCGTGCCCGCTTCGCTGTACTCCTCGGCGGCCCATGAGCCCGGACGCGCCTCGATGGCGGCCCGGAGCGCCTCACGTTCGGTCGAGGAGAGGAGCGGCGGAAAAAGCCGGGTGCCCGGGATCGAACCTGGCTCTCGTTTTGGTAGGCGAGGCCCCCAGGCATCCGGCGTCAGCGCCCGGAGGATGACCCGGTCGAGATCGGCCAGCACCCCGGCCTGGCCCTTTTCGTCGCCGCACCACCAGGCCGGGACCGGCGGAAGCAGGAGATCCTCACCGAGAAGGGCCCGGCTGACGGCCGGCAGGAAGGCGGCGAGGCCGGGGTGTTCGAGGAAGCCCGTCCCCAGCGCGTTGGCCAGGGCGACGCGGCCCCGGCGGGCCGCTTCGACGATGCCGGGCGGGCCCAACCGCGAATTGGGGCGCAGCTCGAGGGGGTCGCACCAGGCGTCGTCGACGAGGCGCAGGACGACGTCGGCCGGTTCCAGCCCGCCGACCGACCGCACCGTCACCTGCCCGTGCCGCACGGTCAGGTCGGTGCCCGATACCAGCGTGTAGCCGAGGTTGCGGGCCAGGTAGGTGTGCTCGGGAAAGGCGGCGGCGTCGGGCCCGGGGCTGAGGATCACGGTCCGGGCGCTGCTCTCGTCCCCACCGGCCGCCCCGCCCGGCAGCCCCTGCCCGAGGCCGGCCAGGGTCGACCGCAGGGTGTCGTAGAAGCCGTCGACCCGCTGCACCTGCAGGGCCCGGTACAGATCGGGGTGGAGCCGGGCCAGGACCCGCCGGGCGCTGAGCATGCCGCCGAGGCCCCGGGGGACGCTCACGCGGTCGCCCCGGACCCGCCAGGCCCCGTCGGGCGCCCGCGCCAGGTCGACAGCGCCGGTGACGAGTCGCCGGGGGACGGGCAGGTCGGCGCAGGGCCGGAGGAAACCGGGGTAGGCGTAGACGATCTCGCCCGGGAGGACCCCCGTCTCGACGAGCCGGCGGGGCCCGTACACGTCGGCGAGGAGTTGTTCGAGAAGGCGCGCCCGCTGGCGGAGACCGGCTTCGAGCGCGGCCCATTCCGGAGCGCTCAGCAAGTGGGGGATCGGATCGAGTGCCCGCAGCGCGGCGTGGGGCACGCCGCCAACGGTCGGGCGGCGGGCCGCCTCGGGAAGTGTGCCCTGGTTGCGGCGCATGCGGCGCACGTGCTCCTGGGCTCGCAAGAGGGTGGCCCGGTCCGCGGAGAGCAGGTCCCGTTCAAGGCGCCGCCAGTGCGGGCGGGCCTGGCCGGCGGCGTCGTGGACTTCGTCGAAGCGGAGGATCGGGGAAGGGTAACGGGAAGAGTTGCTAGGCCGCTTCCCAGGCGTCGGTGACTTCGGAGAAGGGCACGAAGACGTCGGTACCGTTGACGAAGAGCCACAGCGTCGGGCAGCCGTGCCCGGCGGACACCAGCTCGCAGTCGTCGATGCGGGAGCCGTCGATCAGGGCGAGGTTGACCCGTTGCCCCTCGAGGTGGCCGATCAGATGGATCACCCGTTCCACCGTCATACCTCAATTTACCAGAAAAGTGGCACGGAGTGAAAGACGGCATGAATGCCACTAATTGGGCAAAAGTTGTGCGGGCTACTGATCCTGTTCCACAGTGACAACACCGTAGGTCTGGGTTAACGTAAGAGCCCGGCCGGACCGGGCGGGTCCGGAGCGCGGACTGCGGAGTGCAGCGGAGGCCCCATGGGCAGGCGGGGATGGTTGGCGGCGGCAATCGGGATCGCAATGGCGGTCGGGCTCGCCGCTCCTGCCGGGGCAGCCGAGACGACGTTCGACGACACCTGCGCCGATGTCTACGGGCACCGGCCGGTCGGCGACCTCGAGAAGACGACGGACCCGACGGCCGGCAACGCCGTGATGTCGGGACAGCGCGTGGCCGTGACCCTGACCTGGCCGACGTTTGCCGTGGCAGGCGAGCGCAGCCACCGTGTGATCGAGTGCCTCAGCGTCGACGGCGGCACCCCGCGGCTGTGGGCCGAGCGCCAGTTCCGTTCGGCTGAGGGCACGGTCACGCTGTCGACCGTCGTCCCCGAGGGCATGTCGGCGAAGAGCACGGTCTGCGGGCAGAGCTTCCTGAAGACGAGGGGCTCTTTCGGCCCGGTTACACGTTGGAGCGAGAAGACGTGCTTCCCCGCCGCCAAGGAGAGCAAGTTCTCCGCCTTGGCCAGGAGTCCATCGCCGAAGGAATCGTCGTCACCGCAGCCGGAGAACCGCAGCACTCCCACGACGCGTGCGCCGCTCTTCTCGGCGCCTCCGGAGTCGCCGCCCAAGTCGGTGCCTTCATCGCCGCCGAAGGGCAGCGGTGAGTACCAGGCGCCGTGGCCACCGTGGGAGAAGGAGCCCCGGGTGAGCGATTC
>JAICGL010000146.1 GCA_025923175.1 Acidimicrobiia bacterium | reverse complement strand
TCCGTCGGTGTGCGACGGACGGGCATGGGGCAGGGACCCCAGGCTCCGGAGGAGGACGGGGTTGGGGCCCCGTCCGGGGCGGCGAAGCCGCCAGAAATGAGGCCGTAGCGGGCGCCAGCCCGCTAGGCGCGCAGTCGTGCGATCGTGAACACGTCCGGGCTGGCCGGTTTCACGATCACCTTCACCCACTCCGGTGTGAAGGTCGGGAACGTCTCCAGCCGGGTCAGGTTCGGGGTGTCCTTCCAGGGGTTGTCGAGCCGGTAGCGGTGCGTGTCACCGTGGACGAGCAGGACCGGCCTGCCGAAGGCTCTCGCCCGCTTCCGGAGCCGGGACACCAGCTCGCCCGAGCTGCCGTCGACGGGATCGTCCTGCCAGATGATCATCACCGCCGGCGCCTTGATCTCCTCGGCGCGGTCGAAGGTCTTGTCGAGCCACGCGAGGTCGGCCCAGAGGGTGGGGCCACCGCCACCCGGGCCGGGCACGTTGAGCGTGGCGAAGACCACGCCGCCCCACTCCCAGCGGGCGTTCTCCGGCACCTCCGCCTGACGGCGCTGGGGGATCGGCTCGGTTCCCAGCGACTTCGGCTCGGAGAAGAACACCCGGCGGATGGCTTCCAACCGCCCGTTCGGCCCCTGCGGGCAGTCGAGCCATTCGTTGTCACCGGGCGTGTAGACGAGCGTCTTGAAACCGTTGAAGTCGTCCTTGACGCGCCGCAGCCTGTCGTCGTTGCAGGAGGTGCCGCCCAGCCAGATGTCGCCGTCGTGCACCACGAACGCCAGCCCCGAGGCATTGGCGTGCTGACGCACGCGAATGAAGTTCGCCTGCCCCTGGGCGTTGTATCCGCTGTCGCCGACGAGGCCGATCCGGAACATCGCCGGTGGCGGGGGCGGAGCCGCTCGGGCCACCGTCGTGACCCCCGACATGGGCAGCAGGGCCAAGACGACGAAAACGGCTCGCGCCCGTTGCATGACCATCGGCCGACGGTATGCGCCGGATATCTTGCGCGTATGACCTGTGTGCACAGCCTCCCTGAACGGGTAGCAAACAGCCGTGCTCGGTCTTCCTGAAGGCATTCGCGCCTGCCTGTTCGACCTCGATGGCGTCCTGACGCGGACTGCAACCGTCCACGCCGCCGCCTGGAAGGAGATGTTCGACGAATACCTCCGGCGGCGGACAGAGGAAACCGGGCAGCCCTTCGTGCCATTCGACGTCGACGCCGACTACAAGCCGTACGTCGACGGGAAGAAACGGGCCGACGGCGTCCGCTCCTTCCTCACGTCGCGGGGCATCGACCTGCCCGAGGGCTCTCCGACCGACCCGCCGACGCTCCCCACGGTCAATGGCCTCGGAAACCGTAAGAATGAGCTCGTGCTGGCCAGGATGGCGGCCGGGGTCGAGGTCTACCCGGGGTCGGTCCGTTATGTCGAAGCGGTGCGGGACGCCGGGCTCCGCCGTGCCGTGGTGTCGTCGAGCGCCAATACCCGGGCCGTGCTCAGGGTGACGGGGCAGGAGGATCTCTACGAGGAGGTCGTCGACGGAGTCACCGCCGAACGGGAGGGGCTCGCCGGCAAGCCCGAGCCGGACATGTTCCTGTTCGCTGCCAAATGCTTTGGGATACCCCCGGCCGAGGCGGCGGTGTTCGAGGACGCGCTGGCCGGTGTCGAAGCCGGCCGGGCGGGTGGCTTCGGGTTTGTCGTCGGAGTCGACCGCACCGGGCAGGCGGAAGAACTGCAGCTTCACGGGGCCGACATCGTGGTGTCGGATCTGGCTGATCTTCTCGCAATGAGCCCGGGGGTTCGGGCGTGTCCCCCGGAAAGACAGTCGCAGTGATCGATGCGTCGGTCTTTAGAACCGAGCCGTGGCTGGTGCGGGAGGCTTCGCTCGATCTCGACGTCCTCGCCCAGAGCGAGTCGGTCTTCGCGCTCGGCAACGGGCATCTCGGCCTGCGGGGCAACCTCGATGAGGGCGAGCCCTACGGTCTGCCCGGCACCTACCTGAACGGCGTGTACGAGCTGCGGCCCCTGCCGTACGCCGAGGCCGGCTACGGCTACCCCGAGTCGGGCCAGACGATGATCAACGTGACCAACGGCAAGGTCCTGCGGCTGCTGGTCGACGACGAACCATTCGACGTCCGGTACGGAACGCTGCATCACCACGAGCGCGTCCTCGACTTCCGGGCCGGAACGCTCCGGCGGACGGTCGAATGGGCCTCGCCGGCCGGGCAGGTCATGCGGGTCACGTCGGTGCGGCTGGTGTCGTTCACCCAGCGGGCGGTGGCGGCGATCGAGTACGAGGTGGAGGCCGTCGGAGACCCGGCTCGGATCGTCGTGCAGTCCGAGCTGGTGGCCAACGAGCCAATGCCCCTGCCCGACAACGATCCCCGGGTCGCCGCCGCGCTCATGGCGCCTCTCGTCGGCGAAGACCACGGGACCCAGAGAGACTCCGGCGCCACCCTCGTGCACCGCACCGGGCACAGCGGCCTGCGCGTGGCGGCGGCCATGGACCACATCGTCGACGGGCCGGAACGCACCGACATGTTCAGCGAAAGCAGCCCGGACATCGGCCGAGTCACCATCACGTCGGTTCTCCAACCCGGCCAGAAGCTGCGGGTCCTGAAGCTGCTGGCCTACGGGTGGTCGCACATCCGCTCCCGCCAGGCATTGTGGGACCAGGTGGCGGCGGCTCTCACCGCCGCCGTCCACACCGGCTGGGACGGCCTCCAGGCAGAGCAGCGCCAATACCTCGACACGTGCTGGTCCCGCACCGACGTGGAACTCGAGGGCGATCCCCAGATGGAGCACGCCGCTCGCTTCGGCCTGTTCCACGTGCTCCAGGCCAGCGCCCGGGCCGAGCGGCGTGCCATCCCGGCCAAGGGTCTCACCGGCACCGGCTACGACGGCCACGCCTTCTGGGACACGGAGACCTTCGTGCTGCCGGTTCTCACGTCCAGCCGGCCGGAGGCCGCCCGCAACGCGCTGTTGTGGCGCCACTCGATCCTTCCCGCCGCCCGGGAGCGCGCCGACGCCCTCGGCCACACGGGGGCGGCGTTTCCCTGGCGGACGATCGCCGGTGAGGAGTGCTCCGGCTACTGGCCGGCCGGGACGGCGGCCTTCCACGTCAACGCCGACATCGCCGACGCCGTCCTCCGCTACATCGACGCCACCGAGGACACGGACTTCGAAGCCAAGGAAGGCCTCGAGCTGCTCGTCGAGACCGCCCGGCTTTGGCGCTCGCTCGGGCACCACGACGAGCACGGCCACTTCCGCCTCCCCGGCATGACGGGACCTGACGAGTACTCGGCGCTGGGCGACAACAACGTCTACACGAACCTGATGGCGCAGCAGAACCTGCGGGCGGCAGCCGAACTCGCCAGGCGCCACGCCGCCGAGGCCGGCCGGCTCGGCGTCGACGAAGACGAGCGGATGGCCTGGCAGGTGGCGGCGGACGCCATGTACATCCCCTACGACGCGGAACTCGGCGTCCACCCTCAGGCCGAGCTGTTCACCACCTACAGGGTGTGGGACTTCGAGAACACCCCGCCCGACCGTTATCCCCTGTTCCTCCACTTCCCCTATTTCGACCTGTACCGCACGCAGGTGGTGAAGCAGGCTGATCTGGTGCTGGCGATGCAACTCCGGAACGACGCGTTCACCGACGAGGAGAAGGCCCGCAACTTCGCCTACTACGAAGCACTGACAGTGCGGGACTCGTCGCTATCGGCCATCACCCAGGCGGTGCTGGCCGCCGAGGTCGGCCACCTCGACCTGGCCTACGACTACCTCTCCGAAGTGGCGCAGATGGACCTCGGCGACCTGCACCACAACACGAGGAACGGGCTGCACATGGCCTCGCTGGCCGGTGTCTGGACGGTGATCGTCGCCGGCTTCGGGGGCCTCCGGGCCCACGGCGGCCGCCTCTCGTTCGCCCCCAAAGTCCCCGACGGCATCTCCCGCCTGTCCTTCAACCTCTGGTACCGCCAACGCAACCTCTGCGTAACGGCGAGCGCAGGCCAGGCGATCTACGACCTGAGGGACGGCGACCCGATCACCATCGCCCACTACGGCGAACCCGTCGAGGTCACCCCCAATGACCCGGTGAAGCTCCCGATCCCCCCGCTGCCAACCCGGCCGCCCCCGAGCCAGCCCCCCGGCCGGGCCCCCGCCCGCCGGATCCCCCCAGGCGGCGAAGAGGCCCGGGACAGCTAGTACCTGCGTCAGCCTCCGCCCCGTTTGAAGTGCCCGATATCGGCACCTCACCAGCTGCTTGTCAGGGCCGATTCACCGAAGCGAGGTGCCCGAGACCGCAGACTGTTTCTTCCGTCGACGGGCACGTCCAGACCACAGGTGGCCCGCCCCTCAGTCTCAGGGGGTGGTGCGGGTGCTTGGGGCATGCAGGCCAGCTCGTGTCAACCCGGTCATCGTGCAGCCGCTGTTGGACGCTCTCGGCCAGCAGAACGACGCGCGGAACATTGGCCGCCCATTCGCCAGCGTTCTGGGCGACGAACTCTTCGCCCTGCGGACGTGGCCAGCCGAGTGTCGCTGCCAGGTCTGCAGTGATCAGGTTCAGGATCTCGTCGGAAACACGCAGCCATTCATCCGCCTGCTCTTCCGACCATCCGAGCGTTTCGGCAAGGTGCGCTACCCAGCATGGATTATCTGGGATGCGGCGCCCGCCGGCGCTCTGTCCACCGGTCATGATCCTCGCCCCGTAGCGTCCTTGCCAGCCGCTCGTCGGAACTCCTCGAGAGGCACGAGCAGGTTCCCGCGACCATCGACGAAGACGACAACGCTCCCGTCAGAGTCGACGGCCAAATAGAACGGGTCGTCAAGAGTCACCGGCTGCGGGATTCTCACTTGACCCGACTGGTCTCGGACCACGACGCCGTCTGCGGTTCGCTCGACCGAGAGGCGCTCTCCCTGTCGATCTACGAGTTCGAGGTTCTGCCGGTCGTCGTCCGTGTATACGAACCAGCCGATGAGGTTCCCGCCCGGACCAAGCGCCCGATTCGAACCGCCGTCGTGTCGGTACTCCCCGCCCATGTCACCAGCATGCCCAGCGGGTCAACTGGCCCCAGGTCGACCACGGTCGAGCTGTCCGTGTGAAGCGCCCCCCAGTGACCAGCTGTAGCACCAACCCGCTGACAAACGGCGCTTCCGAGTGCGCTCGATCAGAACATTGGAGTCGAGATCGACCATACAGACGTCGATTTCGACTCCAACATCGTCCTGCGAGGCGACGAGGGACCCGTCCGATACCGCCGGGGATGCGCTCGGGGGTTTGGGGCGGTGCCGATTTTTGAGAACTTCGCGCCTGGCGCGAAGTTCTGAAGAATCGACTGGGCCCGGCGCTCTCGCGGGCTAGGTCGGGCCTGGGGCGGTGGCGCGACGGACGGCGCCGGCGAAGTTGTCGATGCGGCGGATCCGCTCGTTGAATGTGTCGGCGACGTAGAGGTTGCCGGCGTCGTCGAACTCCAGCGCCCGGGGAACGGCGAACCCGGCCTGGGCGGCCGGCCCACCATCGCCGCAGTTGTTGTTGCTCGAGGAGTAGCAGGCCTTTCCGTGGCCGGCGGCGGTGGTGATGATGCCCTGCGCGTCGACCTTGCGGATGCGCTGGTTGAGCGAATCGGCGATCCAGATCGTCCCCGCACCGTCGACGTTGACACCCCGGTTGAAGTTCAGCTGGGCCTTCGTCGCCGGCCCGCCGTCGCCCGAGAAACCGGCCTTCCCTGTGCCGGCAACGAGCGAGATGACGCCGGTTGGGTCGATCTTGCGGACGATGTTCTCCTTCGGCTCCGTGAAGTAGATCGAGCCGTCGGGCGCCACGGCCAGCGTGCGAGGTTCGCTGAGCTGGGCCTCCGTGGCCGGCCCGTCGTTACCGGTGACACCGGTTTCTCCGGTACCGGCGATCGTCGTGATGATGCCGGTCTGGCCGTCCACGCGGCGGATCTTGTCGTTGCCGGAGTCGGCGAGGAGCAGGTTCCAGTTGGCGTCGAAGACGATGCCCTTCACGCCGTTGATGAGGGCGCCGCTGGCGGGGCCGCCGTCGCCGCTGTCGCCGCTCTTCCCGCCCTGGCCGACGACCGTGGTGATGATCCCGCTGGCATGGTCGACCTTGCGGACCACGTGGTTGGCGGAATCGGCGATGTAGAGATCGCCGTTGGCGTGCACCGCCGCGCTGTGCGGGCAGCTCATCTGCGCCTGCCGGGCCGGCACGTTCTCGCCGGAGAAGTTCTCTTTGCAGTCCGAGTCCTTGCGGGGGACGTACCCGCCGGCCTTGCCCGCGATCGTGGTGATCACGCCGTCCCGGCCCACCCGGCGGATGACGTGGTTGAAGGTGTCGACGATGTACATCGTCCCGGCACCATCGAACGTCTGCATCCGGGGCTCGTTCATGGCGGCGTCGCGGGCCGGCCCGCCGTCGCCGGAATAGCCGGACGGGCTCTTGCCGGCCACCGTGTCGATCGTCCCGGGCCCGCCGTCGCCCGGCGGGTACCCGCCGGAGGACGGCGCAGCGCCGCCGGGAAGCACGATGACCAGGCCGACAAGGATAACGATCGCTGCGGCCGCCGTGGCGGCCAGTACACGCGGTGACCTCGGCATAACGCTGACATTCTGTCGGGCCTGGACCCCTCGAAGGGGGACCCTCCGGGTACCCCGGCGGTTCGGGTTCTGGTGGATGATGGCTGCATGGACGACGGTCAGCTTCCGATCCCCTCCCTGCTCGTCGGCGACGGCATGGCTGTGCCGTGTGTCGACGGGCAGGAGCGGCCGTACCTCAATCTCGACTCGGCCGCCTCGGGGAACGCCCTCCCGGCCGTGGCCCGGCGCGTCGAGGAGTTCCTGCCGTGGTACTCCAGCGTCCACCGGGGAGCCGGGTACAAGTCGCGGCTAGCCACCAACGCCTACGAGGAGGCGCGGCTCAGCGCCCTTCGCTTCGCCGGACGGGCAATCGACGGCGAGGACATCGCCGTCATCGTCCGCAACACCACCGAGGCCATCAATCATCTCGCCTACCGGCTGCCGCTCACCCCCGACGACGTGGTGGTCACCACCGTCGTCGAGCACCACGCCATGCTGCTGCCATGGGGGCGGCGCTGTCAGCGGCGCTTCGTCGAGTGCGGGCCGGAAGGCACCTTCTCCGTCGAAGACGTCACCGCCGCCCTCGACGCCGCGCCCCGCCCCAAGCTGCTGGCCGTGACCGGCGCCTCGAACGTGACCGGCTGGCTGCCGCCCCTCGACGCCATCCTGGCCGCCGCCCACGAGCGAGGTATCCCGGTGGTCGTCGACGCCGCCCAGCTCGCCCCGCACCGGCCGCTCCCGCCGGAGGCGGACTACATCGCCTGGAGCGGCCACAAGATGTACGCCCCCTTCGGAGCCGGCGTCCTCATCGGGCCCCGGAGCACGTTCGCCGAGGGGGATCCCTTCCTGGCCGGTGGGGGCGCCGTCGACCTCGTCGACCTCGACGAAGTCGCCTGGACCGACCCGCCCGAGCGGGAGGAGGCCGGGTCCCCCAACGTCATCGGGGCCGTAGCACTCGACACCGCCTTCGCCGAGTTCGACCGGATCGGCTGGAAGGCGATCATCGAGCACGACGACAGCCTCCTCGGTCCGCTGCGAAACGGCCTGGCCGGCATCCCTGGCGTGCGGCTCCTCGGCCCGAAACCGCCGGAGGTCACGCTGCCCCTGGCCACCTTCACCGTCGAGGGCCTCCACCACGCGCTCGTCGCCGCCCGCCTCTCGGCGGAGTACGGCATCGGCGTCCGCCACGGTTGCTTCTGCGCCCACCCCTACCTGCTCCGGCTTCTCGACCTCAGCCCGGAGGAGGTTGCCGACTACCGCGCCGCCGTCCTCCGACACGACCGCCGGGAGATGCCCGGGGCGGTGCGAGCCAGCGCCGGATTGTCCACCTCGTCGGCCGACGTGGACCGGTTCCTCGCCGCAGTGGCCGACATCGCCGGCGGCCGCCCGGCGCCGGTCCCCTACGTGCAGGACCCGTCCACCGGCGACTACTGGCCCGAAGGCACCGTGCCCGGCTGGACGGCCGACGACCGCAGCCTCGGCGCCTCCTGCGCGCGGGGCTAAGTGCCTCGGCACTGACGCACAGAGCGTTTGTCCGGGTTGCCCGGATGATTGACCAGATGTTTAGACAACTGGTCAGCTGATCAGGCTATGGTGAAGTCATGCTGCTCACGCCCGGCTTCGAGCTCACCATCCTCCTGGGGGCGATCGCGGCCGGGCTGTTGGGTTCACTGATGGGCATCGGGGGCGGCGTGCTCATCATCCCGATGCTCACCGCGCTGGGGGTCGACATCCGTCACGCCATCGCCGCCAGCATCGTGGCCGTGATCGCCACATCGTGCGGGTCGGCGTCGTCCTACGTCCGCGACGGCATCGCCAACATCCGCCTCGGAATCTTCCTGTGCGTCGCCACCACCACCGGGGCGCTGATCGGCGCCAGCCTCAACGGCGTGCTGCCGGTCCGGGCGCTGTTCTTCATCTACGCGGCGGTGCTCGCCGGTTCCGGAGTGGCCATGTTCCGCAAGCGCGGCCAGATCATGGCCAGCGTCGATCCG
>JAICGL010000145.1 GCA_025923175.1 Acidimicrobiia bacterium | reverse complement strand
GGCGCTGGAGCACCACGACCTTCTCCACGGCGTGCTCGCCCGCCGACAGGGCGCTGTCGACGATGGCCTACAGGTCGACGGCCTTGCCCTTGCGCCAGGTGACGTCGGCGGCGAAGACCGCCTTGGAGCCCGACATGCGAATGCGGTCGCCCAGCGCCCCCGAACCGAATCCGGCGAACACGACCGAGTGGATGGCGCCGATGCGGACGGTGGCCAGCATGACGATGATGGCCTCGGGCGTCGTCGGCATGTAGACGGTGACACGGTCGCCCTTGTCGATCCCGAGCCCCCGGAGGGCGCCCGCGACCCGCTCCACCTCCCGGAGAAGCTGGCCGTAGGTGTAGGTGCGCCGTTCGCCGAGCTCGTTGAGGCCGATCAGGGCCGCGTGGCCCATGCGGCCGTTGGCCACGTGGTGGTCGAGGCAGTTGTAAGCCAGGTTGGTCTCGGCCCCGCTGAACCATTTGAACGTCGGCGGCGTCCACTCGAAGACGCTGTCCCATTTCTTGAACCACGGCAGGCGCTCGGCTTCCTTCGCCCAGAACCCGTCAGGGTCGATCCGGGCTTCCTGCTGCATGCGGCGCACCATCGGGTTCACGACGTCCACGGTTCCCCCTCGCTTACTTCGCCGTGCGGTTGCGCCAAGACGCTACCAACCATCCGGCGCCCAACAGGAAGGCGATACCCAGAGCGAGGCCGCCGTATATCGGCAGGTCAGATCCGTCGTCGGAGGCGGCCGTGCCGCCGGCTCGCTCCCGGAGTTCGGCGATCGGAACCCACTCGGTGATCCCCTCGATGGAGCCGCGCTGGTCGCCGATCAGGTAGGGGATCGACCAGGTCTTGACCGTCACCGTCTTGCCGCTGTCGATGACCGCCTGCGGGGGGTCGCTCTTCGGCGCGGCTGCCCGGAACTCGAGCCAGTTCCAGGCCGGTGTCGGCGCCACCTGCTGCCACTTCGGCTCGGCGGTGGCGTCGGCTTCGTCGGATGGGTCTTTCCCGATCGCCTGCTGGATCTCGACCCACGTCTGGCTCTTGAGATTGACCTCGGTCGCTCCGCCCTTCGCCCCGATGCGGGCGAACGGCTCGCCCTGGCCGCCCAGCACGACGACCGGGGTGGGCGAGTCGTTCTTGACGAAGACGGCCGGGACGACGCTGGCCGACACGACCTGGATCGTCACGCCCGGGGCCGGTTCCTTCGGCGACTTCTGGACCATGGCGTAGGACCCGAATACCGGCCGGAACTCGAACCGGCCCTGTAGCTCCCCGGTTTGGTCGCCGTACCGGAGGGGGATTCGCCAGCGGCCGAGTACCGCCACCTTCCTGGCGTTGACGATCTCGGGCGGGACGTAGCTCTCCGTCGGGTGGAGCCGGTGGTCGTACCAGCCCCAGCTCTTCTGCCGGGAAAGCTTTTTCCAGATCGGCGCGACGTCGGCCCCGGGCTTCGCCCCGGGAGGGAACGAGTCGCGGCCGCCGGGGTTGTTGGAGCTGAAGAACGTCGGGGAGGCGAAGTTGCCCCGCACGCCGTCGGGCCCGATCTCGAGGAACGGCTCGCCGGAGTCGGCCAGGAAGGTGACTGCCTGGGCCGTCGTGTTGCTCACGATCAGCTGGTAGTTGGCGGAGTAGGCAACGTTGACCGTGACCCCGCCGACGGCGGGCGACATCGCCTCGAAGATCGGCTGGGAGAGCCCGTCCCCGCCGTGGGCTCCGGCGGGCGCGGGCAGAGTCGCCAGGCCGGCGAAGGCGGCGGCAGCAATGGCGAGGGCACGCCGGAGGATCAGCGGGGTACGAACGGCCAACGGCGAAGCAGGGTACCCGGGGGGACGGGGGATGTCCCCCCGGCAGGGGCGGCGTGAGCCGCCAAGAAGCGGTGCGTGGACGGACCTGTGGTCGCGTCACGGGCGCGCTGCCGGACGGCGGCGGCCTGGCTGGTGTCCTCGTCGGCGGTTGCCGAACCTCCCGACGGTGCCGGGGCGTCGTCAGGGAACGGCCGTGGGGCCTCGGACCGGTCGGTGCGGCCCACGTCGACCATCCGGGCCACCGATGGGATCGGGCCCTGCAGGCTCCGCTTGTTGACCACGAGGTAGTAGGTGCCGGGCGGCGCCACGTTGCCGGACGGCGGGGCGGTGGCCGTCAGCGTGGTGTCGCCGCTGCGGGTGTACTCCAGCTTGAGCGCCCGCTGGTCGGAGTCGGCCACGTGCTCCGGCGACGGCGTCCGCATGAGCAGGACGGATTCGATGAGGCCGGCGTCGGGCGTCGTGATCGTGAAGGTCTCGCCGTAGTTGACGCCCTTCTGCACCCGCGTCACCGTCGGGCGCGGCCCCCGGAACAGGTAGGGCGGGCTCCAGATCTCGAAGCTGGGATCGTTGTCGTTGTTGGCGAAGGGGCGGCCCTGGTCCTGGTTGGGCCCGCCGTAGTGGGCGGCCAGGGGAGCGTTGCCGCCCAGCAGCACCCGCATGTCGGGCAGCAGCAGCGCCGAGTTGTGGTAGGCGCGGTCCCTGGTGTGGGGGGCGACCTCGGTCCACTTGTTCGTGGTGGGGTCGTAGAGCTCCGGGGTGTTGACGGCGATGGTCGTGCCGGGGTCGATGACGTCGTCCTTGTCGCCGCCCCCGACGGCGAGGACTTTCCCGTCGGGCAGCAAGACGCCGGAGGAGTACCAGCGCGCGTGGTTGAGATCGGCACCGTTCCGGTTGCTGACATTGCCGTTGGCGTCGATCGTCGTGAGCGTCGTGAACGGGTTGGCCGGCAGCCAGGAACCCGGCGGCGGGCCGAGGGTGCCTCCCCAGGTGGCCAGCGTCATCGTCTCGTAGGGGGGTGTCATCGTGAGGGGCAGCACGAAGGCGCCGCTGCGGGCGCCGAGCGGGGCCACGCCCGACACCGACCACTCCTTCGTCTTCGGGTTGAAGAACTGGAAGAGCGCCATCGTGGCCTCGTTGACGGCCTGGCCGAATGGGCCCCACATCTGACCGACGGCCGGATAGAAGAACTGGCCGTTGGGCGTCAGGATCATCCGTGAGACGAGCGGGAGCTCGTTCTCGGAGGCCGGACCGACGTAGTTCTCCTCCCACGAGTTCGTGTCGGCGCGATACGTCTCGGTCCGCCGGACGTTCCCGAGCTGCGTGTTGTGCAGCAGCCGGGTCACGCCGCCGAAGACGGTCGGGTTGCCGTCCGGCCCGATGACCAGCATGGGGTACCAGCGGCCGTACTTCATGGGCGCGGCCGGCGTGAAGGTGTCTGCGGCGGGGTCGAACAAGCTGGCGCTCCGGAGCCCCTCCACCTCGGCCAGCCCGACGTCGGCGGGGTCGCCCTGGTTCCGGTCGAGGACCGACGGCTCGTTGTACCAGTCGCTTCCGCCGGCGATCAGGATCTTGCCGTTGGGCAGGGCGGTGAGGTCGGAGCAGAACATGTCGCCGTCGTTGGGGGCCGGGTCGTCAGGCGAGGAGGTCGGGTCGTGGGACGGGCCACCCAGGCTGCCCCAGGTGCTGCCGACGAAACCGTCACCGGGGCGGCCGGGAACGCCGGTGGCGCCGAGAGGGTCCTCGTACGAGGTGTGGCCGGGTTTGACGTTCGGGTTGGTGTGGGTGCTCCTCGGAGGGGTGGGAGCCACCCAGCGGGGCGTGCCGGACCGCAGGTCGAGGACCCGGGCCTGGCTGTTGCGGGAGGAGGGCGCGAGGGACGGCACGCTGCCGTTCCTCGCGTTCTCCTGGCTCTCCAACCCGTTGTAGTAGAGGACCCGTCCGTCGTTCAGTACGGCGGCTTGTACAGCCGCCGGCTTGCACACAAAAAAGTCGGTCCCATCGTTCGCCTTCTGGCAGCGGGGAGTGCCTGCGCCGTTCTCCTCGAAGGGCTTGGTCCACATCCCGACGACGTCAGGGCCACCTTCCGGTATGGCCGACACACTCCCGGGGGCGAGCGCGCCGAGGGTCATGACGGCCGAGAACCCGGCTATGCCGGCGCGCCTTGTGCGACCCCGTCCGAATCGAAACAAGGCCCGACAATATCTCCCAAAGACTGAGAAATCGGCGCGCCGAACCAGGGGAAAATGAAACCGCCCGCCGGTGTGCGGCGGGCGGTTTTCAGACTTGTTCGGGTGACACGACGGCTGCTTAGTGCGAGGTGCACTCCGGCAGGCCGGCGGTGTGGAACCGGAAGTCCGAGATCACGAAGTTGCTGGGCGTCCCGGTGCCTTCGGATTCGGGGATCGAGAAGGTCATCTCGGCCTGGCCGGGCCGGGCCTGGACGATCTTCCCGCCGACGGCCACGCTGAACTGCTTCTTGCCACCGGCGGCGCCGTAGTCGGCCGTGACGACCAGGCTGTCGAGCTCGATGTCCTTCGTGCTCTCGTTGATCACCGTGGCGGTCAGGCCGTAGCGGCCGCCACCCAGGTTGACCAGGTTGGCCTTGGCGTTGGCGCTACCGGTTCCGCAGTCGATGACCGTCGGCTGTGCGGCGGCCTGCGTCTGCTGGAACGTGGTGGTCGTGGTCGGCCGGGGGCGGGGGGCGGTCACCGGGCTGACTGTCCGCCGGGCGGTCGTGGTGGTGACCTTGGCGAGGGTCGTTGTCGTCGTGGGCGCCGGCGCGGCCGTGGTGGTCGTGGTCGGCGCTGCGGTCGTGACGGTGGTGGGGGCCGCGGCTTCTTCGACGACAGCGGGCTGCGAAGATGACTTCGCGACGCCCGCCTGGAGACGCTTGGACTGCTCATCGCTCTGCGGGTCCTTGTGGATTGCCGCAGTGAGCAACCCCACGCCGAGAAGCATTGGAATGGCGAGGGTCAGAAGCTTGCGCATTTTCCGTCCGATTCGCTGGTGGAGGCCCTTGTTCCTGCTAGGGCAGTGTGAACGGGGCTGGTTAACTAGTACAGAGACCCAAACCGGTCAATCCGGACAGAGCTTAAAACTGGGGTGCGCAAAACTGGCGGATATCACTAGTCCGCCGAAGAATTTCCTTGCGATTAGCCTCACGGCGTGACTACCGATGACCTGCTCGAACTAGTCGTCGCGGCTGCTGCAGCCGTCGAGGGCGCTGTCAGGGGGGTCACCGGCCGTGACCGGCGGGGACGCACCGAACGGGCCGGCCAATACGCCATCGACCTGGTGGCCGACGCCGCCGCCCTCGGGGTGCTGGGCCGGGCGCCGGTGGCGGTCCTGTCGGAGGAATCGGGCTGGAGCGGCACGCCCGGGGCGGAGCTGACCGTCGTCCTCGACCCGGTCGACGGGTCGACCAACGCCTCCCGCCAGATCCCCTACTGGGCCACCTCGCTGTGCGTCCTCGACCGCGACGGCCCGCTCGTGGCCCTGGTGATCAATCAGGCCACCGGGGTGGCCACCACCGCCGTGCGGGGGGAGGGCGCCCGGCGAGAAGGTTTGCCGATCTTCCCCGGCAAGGTTGAGCGGGTGGAGGACGCGGTGGTGACGTTGTCCGGCCGGCCGGGGCAGTGGCTGCCCTGGAAGCAGTTCAGGGCGCTCGGGTCGGCGGCGCTCAACCTGTGCGACGTGGCGTGCGGCGCGCTGGACGGGCTGGTCGACGGCGGCGCCTGGCACGCCCCCTGGGACTATCTCGGCGGCCTGCTGATCTGCCGGGAGGCCGGCGCCGAGATCGTCGACGCCGCAGGCCGCGAGCTGGTCGTCGCTGACGCCGACGTCCGCCGCCAGATCCTGGCCGCCGGCACCCCGGCCCTTTTGGAGGAACTGCGGGCCGCCATTCCGAACCCCGGCCATCCGGCGTGAGGAGCGCGCTGGCGCTGGACGACCTGACCAGGCTGGGCGCCGTGGCGGAGGCGGCGGCCAGGCTCGGGGGAGCCGTGGTGGCCGACCACTTCGGGAGCCTGACGGCAGGGCACTCGAAGGCGCCCGGGGACTACGTCAGCGAGGTCGACCTGGCCAGCGAGGAGACAATCCGGGTGGCGCTCGAGCGTGACGCGCCTGGCATCCCGTTCTTCGGCGAGGAAGGCGGCGGCACCCGGGGCGACCTCTGGTGGGTGGTCGACCCCCTCGACGGGACGGCCAACTTCCTGCACGGCTTCCCGGTCGTGGGCGTGTCGGTGGCGCTGGTGGAGGCCGGCCGACCGGTGGCGGGCGCCGTCCACGCTCCGCTGCTGGGAGGCGAGACATTCACGGCCGTGCGAGGCGGCGGCGCCTTTCAGGACGGTCGCCCACTGCGGGTCGCCGACCGGCCGGTGGCCTCGGCCATCTGCAACACCGGCTTCCCCTTCAAGAAGAAGCACCGCCTCGACGACTACCGCCGGGTCTTCGAAGGCGCCTTTCTCGCGCTGGAGGATCTGCGCCGGGCCGGTGCCGCCAGCCTCGACCTGGCCTGGACGGCGGCCGGGGTCTTCGACGGCTTCTTCGAGATCGGCCTCGGCTCCTGGGACGTCGCCGCCGGCGCCCTCCTGGTCACAGAGGCCGGCGGTGTCGTCACCGACTGGTCGGGTGACGAGGAAGCCTGGCTCATGAGCGGCGACATCCTGGCCGCACCCCCGGCCGTCCACCAGGTGCTGCTCGACCTGGCGTCAGTGAAATAGCCCCAGACGCGCCTCACCGCCTCTGGCGGGCGCTTTGGCCGGCTGGGGACGGCCCTGCGACTCGGCACCTGAGGCGGCGAGGATTCCTGTGAGCGGGATCACAGGAGGCACGTCAATCAATGTACGAAAACGGCCCGGAAGCAACCATCCCGCCACCCGGCATCTTGCCGGTCGGGCCAGCCTCACCATCGAAACTTTCGGCCGCGCGGGCGCTCAGGTGGGTGGCTTGGCCTTGAAGACGTCCTGCATCGACCGGGCCGGCAGGCGGAGGTGCTCGAGCTCGTCGCCGAAGGCCCGGTAGGCGCCGTCGAAGAAGGCGAACATGCGCTGCTCATTGCGGTAGGGGTCGGGGAGGCCGTTGGTCACCAGGACCAGCACGAGCCCGGCGTCGGGGTCGGCGATCCCCCGGGACGACGCCATCCCGCCGTGACCGAACGCCCGCCGGCCGACCCCGCCGCTCATCCCGCTCGCCACCTGCACCCCGAGACCCCAGGGGGTCTTCTGGCCGCCGAAGATGACGTCCGGGATGCCGTAGCGGTGGACGGCGCCCATGACCTCCACCGTCCGGGGCTCGAGGATCGGCGCCCCGAACCCGAGCAGCGACTCGTAGAACCGGCCCAGCTCCCGGGCCGGGCCGCGCATCCCGCCGCCCGGCTCGACCTTGGCGACGTGCCAGGGCAGGTTGTGGATCTCCTCGATGTGGTACGGGACCATGCGCAGCCCGCTGTCGTCCTGGAAGGCCAGCACGTGGCCCGTCCAGTGGACGGGAACGAGCCGGTCGCCGAGGGCGTCCTGCTCCTCGACGGGGATCCCCAGACGGCTCTGCTTCGCCCCTGCCGGGACCAGCACCTCGTCGGCCACGTAACGATCGATCGGCCGGCCGTCGACCGCTTCCACGATGGCGCCGAGGATCTTCCACCCGCTGGTCGGGTGGTAGCCGGCCTTCGTACCCGGCTCCCACTCGGCGGGAGTGGCGGCGATGCGGGCGACGGCCTCGGCGTACGACAGGTTCTTGTCGAACGTCTCGCCTGCGCGGATCATCGTGAACCCGCCGGTGTGGGTGAGGACGTGGCGGATCGTCACGCGCTCCTTGCCCGCCCCCCAGCCGTCGACGTAATCCGCCACACGGTCGTCGAGACCGATCCGGCCACGCTCCCACAGTTGGAGGATTGCGACGGTGGTGACCGGCTTGCCCGACGAGTACCACAGCATCACGTCGTCCCGCTCGAGGGCCCGGCCGGGGGCCGACTCGCCGAGCGCGATGTCGAGCAACGGCTCCCCGAAGCGCGACACGTAGACCTGAGCACCGGGGTGGAGCCCCTCGCTCCGCTGGCGCTCCAGCGCCTCGATTACCTCCGTAAACAGGGAATTGTCTGTTTTGTCGGAATTACCCATCGCCTTTGAGCGTAGGGCCCAGAAATTCGTTTGACGTGCGCGTGGCGGCATGTTTCCCTGTCTGATGATTGATCGGTTCGCGGGAAGCCGCGAGCCCGAATGCGAAGGGACAGGCCAAGTGATCAACCGCATGCGCACGACGAACCGCTGGGTGGGTTGCCCGGCTGTTGCGCGTCCGTACGCGTGCGGCCTCACCCAGGTCGAGCTCCACGGCGCGCCGATGGCCGCCACGGGGATCGATAACCGGTCCGCCGTCGCTCTGAAGCCGTTCCCGGCCCGGCCATTCGAGGAGTCGCCCTAAAGGGCGCAGTCACCGAAGACTCCTTGAGGCCGCCGGGCTAACCCGGCGGCCTTTCTGTTTTTCGGGCCAGCCTTTCTTTCCTTCGAAAGGAATCACCGTGTTCGCTTACGAGCAGATCCCCAAGGTGTGGTGGAACGAGGCGCTGTGCAACGACGGCACCGGCGCGCTGCTCGACCTGTTCTTCTCCGAGCAGCTGGACGACATCACCGTCGCCAAGGCCTTCTGTCAGCCGTGCCCCGTGCGGGAGGCCTGCCTGGCCGGCGCCCTGGCCCGGCGCGAGCCGTGGGGCGTGTGGGGGGGCGAGCTCCGGGCCAACGGCAAGGTCCTCGCCCAGAAGCGCAAGCGCGGCCGCCCGCCCAAGGTTCGCTCCGTCGAGCCCGAGGTGGCGGCT